>JALVEJ010000267.1 GCA_027031025.1 Flavobacteriales bacterium
TATTTTACATTATTTCTATTATTCAGAGTTTTGCATTAAAAACTTGTAGATTCCCATTCTGATAAATAAACCATTTTCAACCTGATCTAAAATTAAACTTCTATCACCGTAAACTAATTCACTTTGCATTTCTACACCGCGGTTAACAGGTCCTGGATGCATAATTAAAGCATCTTCTTTTAATAAATTTATTCTGTTTTGATTTAAACCATATTTTATAGAGTACTCATTTAGTGTAGAAAAGAACACTTTACTTTGCCTTTCAAGTTGGATTCTTAAAAATATAACCACATCTTTATCTTTAATAGCTTCTTCAACATTAGTTGTAAAGTAATCGATATTTAAAGCATCTACATATCTTGGAATCATGGTCAGTGGTCCACAGATTGTAACCTCTGCACCCAATTTTTTAAATAGTTTAATGTCAGAACGGGCAACTCTACTGTGTAAAATATCTCCTACGATGGCTATTTTTAATCCTTCAAATTTTTCTTTATGCTCTAAAATTGTGAAAGCATCTAATAGAGCTTGAGAAGGATGTTCATTAGCCCCATCTCCAGCATTGATTACATGTGATTTTACTTTTTTGGCGACTTGATGTGCCGCACCAGACATATAATGCCTGATGACAATAAAATCAGACTGCATTGCTTCAATAGTTTTAATTGTATCTAATAAAATTTCACCTTTTGTAGTAGAACTTGATGAACCAGATATGTTTATAGTATCTGCAGATAATAGTTTGCCTGCAAGCTCAAAAGAAGTTCTTGTTCTGGTTGAACTTTCAAAGAAAGGAAGTAAAACAGATTTTCCTCTTAAATCATCAAATTTTGTTTCTCCAGAATGGTATCTATTTTTATAATCTCTTGCATTACCAAAAATTTCTTCTATATCTTGCAATTCAAGTTGATTTACAGATATTAAATCTTTCAACTTTGCTCCTTTCTGAATTTTTATTAATTATATTATATTTTCAAAATAAATAGGTTTTCTAAAAACAAAATGAATGTTTATAATATTTAGTACTTGTTAAATTGGAGGAAATTTTAAAAGAATGAAATATAAAACTGGCAGTGAAATAAGAGAATCATTTTTGAAATATTTTGAATCAAAAGGGCATACGGTAGTAAAGTCTGCTTCTATCATTCCTGAAACAGATCCGACACTTTTATTTGTGAATGCAGGAATGGTTCCATTTAAAAATGTGTTTTTAGGCTTAGAAGAAAGACCTTACAAAAGGGCAACATCCTGCCAGAAGGTTTTCAGAGTATCAGGAAAACATAATGATCTAGATAATGTAGGTTATACTCCGAGACATCATACATTTTTTGAGATGTTAGGTAATTTTTCCTTTGGAGATTATTTCAAGAAAGAAGCAATAGAGTTTGCATGGGAGTATCTTACAAAAGTATTAGAAATTCCTGAAGAAAGATTGTTAGTTTCGGTTTTTATAGAAGATGATGAAGCTTATAACATATGGAAAGATGTTATCGGACTTCCTGAGGATAAGATTTACAGATTAGGAGTAGAGGACAACTTCTGGTCTATGGGAGATACAGGGCCCTGTGGGCCGTGTTCAGAAATTTATTTTGATAAAGGTGAAAAATACGGAAATCCAGAACTTGGGGCTCCAGACGACAACAGATATCTGGAAGTTTGGAATCTTGTGTTTATGCAGTATAACAGAGATGAAAATGGACATCTAACACCTCTACCTCATCCAAACATAGACACAGGTATGGGGTTAGAAAGAATAGCATCTGTTCTTCAAGGTGCAGAATCTAACTACGAAACAGACCTTTTTATGCCTATTATAAATTTCACAGAGCAGATATCAGGAAAAAGCTACAACCCTGAAAA
>JALVEJ010000268.1 GCA_027031025.1 Flavobacteriales bacterium
AAAACGGTAAAATCCTTTTCGGTCGTCTTTGAAACGCACTTCAACTACGTCAAAAATTTTCCCACCTAATTTGGGTTCAACTCCTGAAAGCCAATCGAAAACATCTAGTTTGTTGCAGCCGTATACGCCACAATTCCCATTGCTTTTGCATCCAGCTGGAGCACCAGATTCATTATTTGAACAACTCGAACATCCCATTCTCTTCCTTGCAATTTATATCAGTCAATATTTGTTGTTGGCATGAAAATCAGCTAAAAACAACAAATAAATCATTATTGTTATACGATAAAGTACTTTTGCGATAAGTAAAAATACATAAACGCCAAAATTAACGATTTTAGTTTTGAAATTGAAATAAAAATTGAAATGTAGTAGAGATAAATCAAAAAAAACTGAAGGTGTTGGTTCCTTAGCCTAGGATTTTATTAGTTTTATCATTTTTATAGAAAGATCGAATAAAACCAATTTCCCATAAATATTTCTTGAAATATCAGCATGAGCTTGATTGATTTCAGCAGAAATCCCTTCAATATTTCTATTGTTGATAAATTGAGCAAATTTTTGTGCAAAAGCTGCTTCCCCTTTACTGAGCCTCATCAAGGCTCCATCAGTATAATTCCCAACAATACATTGCCGTACCATATTCAAGGAATAGACTAAGAATTGCTTGATTTTTTCTCGTCCTGATTTGTGCATTTCGTCCGAGAATTTCATCAAAGCAGCAGTGTCAGCCATATAACATTTACGCATCCAATCGCTAAAAAGAGAATGGTAAAGTTCCATTTCGTTTCCTCCTTCAAGAAATTGGCAAGCGCCAAAAAAATTCTTGTTGTTATAATGCATTAACGAAATGGCTTCATCCTCCTTTACATCAGGATATTTTTGCATCAACGCTTCAACGAAATCACGATCGTCAATGGCCGGAATTTTAGTGATTTGAGTTCTCGATAAGATGGTCTGGATAATGTTTTCTTGACTTTCGGCTACGAGAATAAATATTGTTTTCTCTGGTGGTTCTTCTATGATTTTTAGCAGTTTGTTTGATGCTTCTGTGCGCATCATTTCTGGCCGCCAAATGATGACAAATTTGTATTTTCCCTCAAAGGCTTTCAGCTTCAGTTTATGAAGAATATTCGTTGCTTCTTTGGTGGTGATGAGCAATTGTTTGTTCTCCGCGGTCAAGGCATCACGCCAATAATTTAAATCAAAATAGGGTGATTTGTTGACTGCCTCACGCCATTCGGGCAAAAATTCATCACTCACAGACCCTCCCGATTGTTTGCTAAAAAAGGGGTAGGAGAAATGCAAGTCGGGATGTTGTAATTTTGTCACTTTCAAACAAGAAGGACACGTTCCACAAGAGTCGTTTTCCGTAGGAGAATGACACAGCAAATATTGCACATAAGCCAATGCCAATGCTAAATTCCCCGAGCCATCATTACCAAGAAACAAATGAGCATGACTCACTCGTTCATCTTGGATAGAAGCAATCAATCGATTTTTGATGTCCTGTTGGCCAATGACGTTTTTGAACTGCAAATTATTCTGTTGAATTTGATTTATAAATACAAATGAACAAAAATAGAGTATTGCACCGATATTCCGACAGGGAAAGTAATATTTTCATTATCGAATAAATAATAATCTAGCCAAATTTTTAGTGGCGAATCATTAATAACACTCCATTATGAATAAGTATTTTGGTAGAGCCATTCAAGATTCTCAAATCCCATTACTTTTACTCGTTAAGATTAAAAACCAGAAAAGAATTACAATAAAATTCATTTTAAACGAGTTTATAACACAGATTAGGAAAAATCATGAACATACATTTTTTATTACAAGCAGGGCTTAA
>JALVEJ010000269.1 GCA_027031025.1 Flavobacteriales bacterium
GCTATTTTTCCAGACATTGGCTTACAATCCACAAAAGTTTATTACAAAAGATTGAAGCGCGTCAAAGGAAGCAGTAAATATCCTTTTAAAAAGATGCTGGCCTTTGCTTGGGACGGTATTACGTCTTTTTCGGCGAAACCGCTTAAAATGGTATTATATTTTGGTGTATTTTCGCTTGTTATTTCTCTTATTTTAATGATTTGGGCTAGTGTTCAACTCCTTTTGGGGAACACAATTACCGGTTGGTTCTCAATTATTATTTTAATTATTTTCTTTGGAGGCAGTCAGTTATTTGCATTGGGGATAATAGGAGAATATATTGGGAAGATTTTTATCGAAACAAAAAAGCGGCCTCGTTATTTAATTGACAAGATTATAGAAAAATAAATTTATGAAAATTCAAATCAGATTTTTATATCAATTAATCAACTGGATAGCCGTACTTGTTTTCGGTTTGATTATTTATGAAATATCCACGGCATCGTTAAAGAATATTTCGTGGATCGTGCTGATGTTTTATTTAAGCGCCACTTTTATTCTCCTATATCGCATTAGTAAATTTTTGTTGACCATTAAAATTTCAGATGCGCAATACCTTCGATTAATGCTATTGAGTGCTTTTATACTTCGGCTTTATTGGATCATTGCAGTTGATACGAAGCCCTTTTCCGATTTTGCATTATTACTTAATACCGCCAAACAATTTTCGGATGGGGATTTTAGTGCCTTTGACATTCGATATTTCCATACTTTCGCTTATAATATTCCTTTTACCATTTATGAAGGTATTATTTATCATCTTTTCCATTCCGTATTTGTGTTGAAATTTATTAATGTCCTGCTTAGTACAAGCATTGTATATTTTTTATATGACATTTTAAAACAAGCAAACAAACCCGATGCCGGAAAAATCGCTTCTTTCTTTGCCACTATTTTTCCGCCGTTTATTATTTACACTTCTGTTCTAACAAATCAAACGATTTCCATATTTTTTTCTTTGATGGCCATATCCTTGTATTTTAAATCCCGAAGTTTGTTTCTTGTCGGCCTGGTTCTCGGATTTGCACAATTGTTCAGACCAACCGCTGTTATTTATTTTATTGCCATAATATTATTGATTTTGTTGGCTAACTTGAATAACACGAATAATCATTTACAAACATTGAAGAAATTAAGTGTTTCGTTATTTAAACTTATTACATCATATTATCTGGTATTAATTATTGCAAGCCAGTTAATTATCTACTCCAAGGTCAATAACACCGGACTTTTTTATAATCCTACTCCCAGTTATAAATTTTTAGTTGGTTTTAATCATCAAACAAAAGGAAAATATTCGGTTGATGATGCAGCGCTCCTAAATGACGTTGATCATTTTGAGAAAATAGCCAAGCAAAAAATCAAAGAAAGGACCAAAGACAAATCAAAGCTTGTTGCCTTGTTTTTTGATAAAATAAAAATATTCTGGGGCAATAATGACGCATCTTTTTTCTGGGCACTCACAAAAAACATTTCAAACAAAGGAAAATACTATTCTTTAAAACATCCCACCCAATTATTATATTTCGTTTTTTGGTTTTTCGCCTTTATTGCCGTAGTATTTAATTTACGAAATAAGAAAGTTGATGAAATAATAAGTCTTCCGGTTATTGTGGTATTGGCTTTTTGGTTGGTGTATTTGTTTATAGAAATTCAAACGCGTTATAGATACGAAATTTACCCGATGATTTTGATTTTAAGCAGCATAGGCGTTCTATATCTTTATCGCTATTTCAATGATACTTACGCTGTCATTAATGA
This sequence comes from Flavobacteriales bacterium, assembly GCA_027031025.1. Taxonomy (GTDB): domain Bacteria; phylum Bacteroidota; class Bacteroidia; order Flavobacteriales; family Flavobacteriaceae; genus WGBX01. Next base: position 1,801 of record JALVEJ010000269.1, read on the forward strand.
TGACTAATATATTATCAAATTTGCCTTTGATGCGGAAGAGAGGTTTT
>JALVEJ010000270.1 GCA_027031025.1 Flavobacteriales bacterium
GATTTAAATACTATATACGACCTCATCTTGTTCTTGCAGGAAAATGAACTATTCAATCCCATCTGGCAGGTCTCAAAAGAAAAAGGAAAGATTAAAATCGTTCATCCTGAAAAGAATTGGACATGGATTGAAATATATGATTCAGGGATTGTTAAGTACGACAACCATTACGGATTTACAGAAGAAGAAAAAGAAAAACTCATAAGGCTCATAAATGAATACTACCCAATGTATAAAAAAGCTATTGACGTCTTAAAACAAAACGAGATAAATGCTTACTCTTTCCACTATGACAAAGAAAAAGAAAAAATTTTAATAGAAATAGAGGAGGAGTAATTATGGCAAAGATAATTATTGAAATAGACAAAGAAGGTGTAATAAACGTGGAAGGAGTTGGATTTGAAGGAAACTCCTGCGAAAAATCAAAAACTCTAAATAAAATTCTCACCTACCTTAAACAGGAAGGAGAGATAGACCAGATAACACGCAAGTATCAGGAAAAACAGGAAAACACTCAAACGATTAAGATTGAAGACCTTATTTAAATCCTGTCTAAACAAGTCAGATTTTTCCTTTTCCACTCGTTTATATAACAAAGCCCCCGCGAGCCCTCTGGTCTTTTCTGCAAAATCCTTTTTCTTGTGCGAGCCCTTTTAGCGGGGAAAAGTTAAAGAAAGAAAAAGTTTAATTTGTGAGAGGGCATAAATGCCCTCCAATAAAAAAAAGGAGGAAGAAAGATGGAAATACTTAAAACAATTTTAGAAGTTTTATCAAATTCCTGGGGTATTACAGAGCCCCTAATAGGTTACTCAGCTGTCATAATAGGTCTTTACTATACTATTACAACATATCTCAAAAAGAAGAAAAAATACAAAAACAAAAGTGAAAATGGAAGAGTTTATGTCGCTCTCCAAGTAGGTCGTCCGGTTTCAGAGGCTGTAAAGAAATTCTTCAATACAAACGACCTTGTTCTTGTTGACGTTGAAGCTGTACTCGGTAAGACTACTCTTGAAACTGATAAAGACTACAAAAAGCTCGCCAAAGCTGTTTATAGAGAATTAGCGAAAAATCAAGATAAAGAGATTCACTTGGTTCTGTCGGGACCGGTAGGACTAAACTTCTTAATTGGTCAAATAGCAGGTCTTAACCATTTTGATCTACATCTGTACCAGTTCGACCCTGTCAATAAAGGGTATATGGAACTCCCTCAACCAGACAGAACCTGGTTGAAACACTAGGAGCTAAGAGGGAGCTTAAGAATGAAAAAAATATTATTTATCGGAACGATGCTGGTTTTGCTGGCGTCGTTCCACATAGAAAAAATAGTAAGTAAGAAACTGTCCACCTCTTCCGTTTATCCGGGGGAGGTGGTGGCGGTTTTAGAAGGTAAAAGGAGGAGATAGATGAAAAATAAAGATTTAGCAATCATTAAAATATACGAAAGAAAAAGGGAAATATTCAAAGAAGATTCAGATATGGCTTTCGGATATATCCCCTTTTCTTTCTGCATCATCGACGGTGTTCCCCGAGAACACCAACTCCCAAAAGGTATATACATGGGAGTAGTAAAAAGAATTATAGAAGATAGGAGAGGGAAGAACGTCCCTATTGTTGAAAAAATCTTCCCCCTTCATACCGAAAACAGCGAAGAAGATATAGTTCTTGAAATAGCCCTCAATCTTTCCTCTATTAAAAAAGAAAAAATCCCTTCTGTTCTTGAACTGCTTGATAATGTAGTCTATTCGTGGGATTTAGAAAAGATAAAAATCCTTGTGAATGTCCTACTTCTTGTTGATAAAGATATCCTCATTGAAGAAGTCTCTGAAAGTGAACTTGAAAAAG
>JALVEJ010000271.1 GCA_027031025.1 Flavobacteriales bacterium
TCAACAACCTCCTCAAGTATTTCCCTTGCAGAAGATGAGCCGTCAAATGATGATTTTAGTTTAAAAAGAAGGGATCTTGTATCATAAAAAAGTCCAACTATCCCTTTTCTCCTGAAAAACTCCTTCAAAATACCAACAGCCAGATGAGTTTTGCCAACTCCGGGAGAACCTACCAGAAACAGCCCCTTCCCTTTTTCATAATCATCTGAATTTATGTAGTCTTCTATACGCATGAGAATAAACTCATGACCTGCTTCCGGATCCGGAACAAAGTTTGATAAGTCTTTATCCCTGTATCTTTTTGGTATGTTCATTCTGTTGAATATATTTTCTGTTATCTCAGAATATTTGCAGACACACTTTTTTACCCCTTCTTTTCTGATCACCCATCCTAAACCATTACAAATCGGACATATATTATTTTCCATATAAATTCCCTTTAAAAAGTATTTGAAAATAAGATATACTTTTTGTGTTAATTTAACAAGATTTTTAAGTTTTCACAAAAATAGATCTATTATTTTTCCATTATTCCGTAAAATATTACTGATATAAACTGATCTGAATCCTCAATTATATTACCTTCCCTTTTTGAGATCACATAAGCAAACACTTTTGCCTGTATAGATCCTATGAAAAACATCGCAACGTCTTCAGGATCAAGATTTCTTCTGATACTTCCCTCTCTCTGACCCTCTTCAATTATTTTTGATATTTTGCTCTTGTAATTTTCAACAAACTCGTTGAGTATCTTTTTGAATTTTAAATCTTCTGATCTTGATAGTTCAAAGCATAATACAGGCACAGCTCCTCTTGTTTCTTCAAGAACATCAATATGAGATCTTAAAAGTAGTTCTAATTTTTCTTTTACAGTTCTTCCTTTCTCAACAGCCTCAATAGCACTGTGTGAACACCTTGAAACATATCTCTCTATGATCTCAAGAATTATTTCATCCATAGATTTAAAATGTTTAAATATTGCTGCATCTGTGATGCCAAGTTTATCTGCGATATTCTTAGCTGTAAACTTTCTTAAACCTTCCTTTACTATTATTTCAGCACCAATCTTTATAATTTTCTCTCTTGTGGAGAGTTTTTCAATTTTTTCGGTTACCATTTTTACTTCTCCTCCTCAAATTGAATCATTTTGAAAAATTCTTTCAGGGGTATAAGCGCACCCGCTGCATTTCTATGACCTCCACCACCAAGAGCATTTGCCAGATCAAGAGCAGTAGGTTTGTTTCCTTCATTACTTCTAAAACTCATTTTTACATCAAATCCCTGTATATTAAATAGTAAAACAGTCTGATTATTTTGGGTTGAAAGTTTATTTCCGATTTCTGATTGAAAGTAGTTAGTGTTGTATCCTTTTACGGTGTAATTTCCTATTTTTACAGGAGTTTCTTTTGCCCTTTCAACAAATCTATCTATAAGATAATCTGTAAATGATGCTATTATTTTTCCTTTTTCTATTATCTCTTCTACAGGTTGATCAAAAAGTTTGGCTATCTCTTCTGGCTTGTTTGTTAAGGGGAGTAAATAAAGGTTAACATATTTTGTTTTTTCTCCGTATTTCCATCTCCATATGTCCTGATCTTCAACGAATTTTACTATCCAGGGAGGATCACCGCCAAAAATATACTTCCACGTCAGTGAAGCTCCTGAATGGTTGTTATCAAAGACAAACTTAAATTTACCGTATTTTTTGCTTATCTCTTCAAGTGTTTCTTTTGCACTTATGTGATGGTCTATATTTATAACCTGTTTAGATTTTTGTATAACTTTAATCAGGTCTTCTTCTTTAAGAGAAAAGT
>JALVEJ010000272.1 GCA_027031025.1 Flavobacteriales bacterium
CCTCTGTTCGAGGTTCCTTATCGTCTTTATCGCCCAGTTGACATGGGCTAAAGAGCGGTGGAACTGGTCCCTATCGACCAGAGTGTCCACCAGTTCCTGGTAGAACTTCGGGAGCGTTGAAACGCCCGGGGTCCTGTCAAGGAGCTTCCTGAGGTTGTCTCTCACAACATTGGAGACCGTCCTGACCCTGAGCTCTTCCCTCTGTCTCGCCTTTGCCTTGGGCCCTCCCCTGGGCGTGAAGGCTGAAGCGGCCTTCTCGGCCCTTCGGAATGCCTTGTCGATGAGCTCATCAGCGGTAAGAACCGTCGGCATCTTCTCAAAGGGGTTTTTCATCTCTCTCACCTCTCCGTTTCTCTCGCGGTGTTCCCCTTTTCTCGCGGGTATTTAAAGGTTCGCCTCTAAATCTCGATGGCCTTCCCAACGTGGAGGTATTCCACGCCCTTTCCAAGCTTGGCCTTCAGATAGGCGTACGAGTCGATGCCCGTGCAGTGGCCGGCATAGAGTTTTTCCGCATCGACCCTCTCTGCGACTTCGTTCAGAGTTTTTTCACTGGCTCCCCTCAGGTGCAGCCCTCCGATAAGGGCTTTCAGGGGCTTTCCCAGGACGTCCTCCACGTGCCAGGCTATGTTGAGCACTCCCGAATGGCCGCAACCGGTGATAGCTACCACTCCATCGCCAAGGTCAATTATGAGGGCCATGTCGTCCATGACCGGGTCCTTAATCAGCCTGCCATTTTCCTCAAGATACCCAACCGCCCTGTCCCAAGTGCGTCTCAGTATCTCCCCAGAGCTCCAGAAACCCGGCGCGAACTCGAACGGTTCCCTCTTCAGAACGAACTCCGCTCCGAGGTCTTCGAGCTCTTCCCTGGTGAAGGGAATGCCTATGTCCCTTTTACGGGGCTTTAGGGCGACCCTGTGCTGAAAAATCCCCGGGTGGGCTATGACCTTTACTGGGGTTCCCCTCTCCTCCAGAAATGCTTTAAGTCCGCCAGTGTGGTCGTAGTGGCCATGAGTTATGAAGATGTAATCGACTTCCCCCGGGTGGATTCCGAGTTCCCTCATGTTGTTGAGCAGGACTGACCCCTCGGTACCGGTGTCCACAAGCACCTTGAAGTCGTTGTGTTCCACCAACGCTGAAAATCCATGGGCTCCGAGGAGGCCCTTCCGGAAGCCGGAGTGGTTTTCATAGATAACGGTCAGCCTCATGCTTACCCCTCGAAAAGTTTATGTTGTCCCCCGTTAAAACCCTTGATGTGGTTGTCATGGTTGATATCGGTGAGTATATGGCTCCTCTGATTTCGGGCATAGTGGTCGCGCTCTCCTCCTGGCTTCCCACGAGTCCCGAGGGCTATTCCCTAGTCCGGTTTCTGTCGGCCCACTATGCCTCCTACGGGGACTACATGGTCCCGGCCTATTTGGGGGTTACCTTTGCGGTTCTCTTCTACTTCAAGGAGAGGATTGCCCTCGGCTCTCAGAACGCACTCAGAAGGAGCTTCGATCCGGGCATAAAGTACTTTGTTTACGCCGCCATTTTCACGATTCTGCTCGGATATCCGCTCCTCACAGGGCTTTCCGATTTGGCGGGCTCGAAGGTCTCGGACTTCATAAACGCACTTGTTGGCTTCATGATATTCCTCCTTGGGCTCTTCCTGGGCAGGTTCCACCCGGTCCTGGAGAGGGTCGAGGGCAAGATGAGGGAGGAAAAGGACGAGCCTACGCTCATCGACTCAATCTCCTCCGGCCTGCTTCAGGGGGTTAGTCTCCTTGGGGGCCTCTCAAGGAGCGGTTTCGTGCTCCTGAGTCTCCTGTTCTCG
>JALVEJ010000273.1 GCA_027031025.1 Flavobacteriales bacterium
ATTTTGTGCATTTTTGACAAATAAATTCAAATTTTAACAACAACCATCAAGATTCATTTCTATCTCAATTATACAAAAACGAAATGCTACTTTGAGCACCTTTCTATTTAGGTTGCCAAGTTTATCGACAGGGCAAACGCACTATAAAAAAATTAAAATATTTCTTTTAGCCCCATAGGGGCGTCCTGTTTGTAGAACATAATACCATTACAATACGATAAAGCCCCATAGTGGCGACCTAATAAAATTATCAATAGTACATGTTACAGGTCGCTCCTACGGAGCTGATATTAAGGGGTTTGTAAATAATTTTACATGGTTGCATTAATATTTTATGGCATTCCAGAATAATACACATATGGTGCGTTGCCCTGAGTTTATCGAAGTATAACTTTCAACTTTCAACTAAAAAATCTATCTTTGTTGCTTAAAATTTTAATAAAAATGTATAGAACGCATACTTGTGGCGAACTGAACGCTAATCATATAGGACAAGCCGTAACACTTAGCGGTTGGGTACAAAAAATCAGAGACTTAGGTGCTGTTATTTTTATTGATTTAAGAGACCGTTACGGCATCACGCAATTGTCTTTTAACGAAAATAATAGAGACTTGTTAGAACAAGCTCGTAAGCTGGGACGTGAATTTGTGATACAAGCCAAAGGAAAAGTGGTAGAACGTGCCAGCAAAAACCCGAAATTGCCTACCGGCGATATTGAAATTTTAGTCGAAGAACTTGAGGTACTTAATGAATCTGAAATTCCACCATTCACCATTGAAGATGAAACCGACGGCGGTGAAGAGTTGCGAATGAAATACCGCTATTTGGATATTAGACGAAATCCGGTTAAAAACAATTTGATTTTTCGTTCCAAAGTAACCCAATTGGTTCGTAATTATTTGGCTGACCAAGGTTTTATTGATGTAGAAACGCCTTATTTGATAAAATCCACTCCCGAAGGTGCCCGCGATTTTGTAGTGCCGTCACGTATGCACCCGGGACATTTTTATGCTTTACCGCAATCACCGCAAACTTTTAAGCAACTTTTGATGGTCGGTGGCATGGATAAATATATGCAAATAGTCAAATGTTTTCGCGATGAAGATTTAAGAGCTGACCGTCAGCCTGAATTTACACAGATTGACTGCGAAATGGCATTTATCGAGCAAGAAGATATATTGCAAACTTTTGAAGGTTTGACCAAGCATTTGCTTAAAGAAATACATGGAATAGAAATTGCCGATTTTCCCCGTATCAGTTACGAAGAAGCTATGCGCCGCTATGGTAATGACAAGCCTGACATTCGTTTCGGTATGGAATTTGGCGACCTAACCGAAGCCGCCAAAGGCAAGGGCTTTAATGTCTTTGACCAACAAGAAGCCATTTTAGGTATCGCCGTTCCCGGTGCCGCAACATATACCCGTAAGCAAATTGACAAAATTACCGATTGGGTTAAACGTCCGCAAATAGGTGCCAAAGGCATGGTTTATGTCAAATACAACGAAGATGGCAGTTTTAAATCATCTGTCGATAAATTTTACAGTCAAGATGATTTATCCGAATGGGCAAAAATTACCGGAGCTAATCCGGGGGATTTGATTTTGGTTTTATCCGGAAATTTGGATGCTACTCGTGCCCAATTAAGTGCCTTACGTATGGAAATGGCAGAACGACTCGGTTTGCGTAAACCGGATGAATTTGCACCACTTTGGGTAGTAGATTTTCCGCTTTTAGAGTGGGACGAAGACACCGGACGCTACCACGCCATGCACCATCCGTTTACAGCTCCAAAGCCCGAAGATGCCCATCTGTTGGATACCGAACCCGGAAAAGTCCGTGCTAATGCTTACGACTTGGTCTTAAATGGTAATGAAATTGGGGGTGGTTCTATCAGAATACATGACAAAGCCATGCAAGCCAAGATGTTAAATTTGTTAGGATTTAGTGATGAAGAAGCCCAAAAACAATTCGGGTTCTTAATGAACGCCTTTCAATATGGCGCGCCACCACACGGGGGAATTGCATTTGGTTTAGACCGCTTGGTAGCCATATTGGGCGGACAAGAAACCATTCGTGATTTTATCGCATTCCCTAAAAACAATGCCGGACGCGATGTGATGATCGATGCGCCGGACACCATTAGTCAAGAACAGCTGGACGAATTACATCTGCGTATTGTGGAATAATTCTGTTTCAATCGCAATTGTATGTTTATAGAAAAATATTGGATACTTTCCGGATTTGTTAAAATAGGAAAGCTGATATTAGAGAAAAATAACAATAAATCACTAAACCCCGAAGGGGTGACATTGTTTTTCCATAAAATTAATATTGCTTAAATTCTGATATAATGAAAATATTCCGTTCCGAAAGTTTGGTCGATTACCGGACTTATACCTTTAATTATGCTATTTACTGCCGGCAAGACGAAGCTATTGAAACGGATGAAATTTACCGCTCAGGTTTTTTGCCTTACAGTAACTCTTTAACATTAACACAACCACATCATTATTTAGCCAGAAGTTTGCGCGTTGTTTTAGAAAATTTTGTGCCAACTTCCGAAAACCGGCGGATTGATAAAAAAATAGCGGCATTGCAACCTGAAATTACCGTTTGGCAAAAGCCGGATTTTGATAACAATCAAAGTTTTAAGCAATTTTGCTTGGACTATGCCGCTGTGCGTTTTGACGGGGCTATGCCTGCCGAGCGTTTTCAGTATATTTACAATTGGCCTTATTTATCACACATTTTCGAGTTTAAAGATGTGCAACAAAATATTTTGGGCTATGTGTTTGCAGTGATGACAGAAAACATTTTACATTATTGGTTTTCATATTACGATTTACAACACAGCCGATTAGGATTAGGAAAATGGATGATGTATAAAACGATTGCTTGGGCAAAAGAACACGGCTTACAAGAAGTTTATCTCGGCACTTGTTACGGCACCAAAGCCATGTACAAGATGCGCGATTTCAAAGGCTTGGAATTTTTTGACGGCAATGAGTGGACGGCTGATATGAAACGACTCAAACAAAAATGCAAGACCGACGACCGGTTTGAAGTAGATGATTTCAAACAGTCAATGATTTAGTCAAAATATTTTTTCGCTGATTTTTAACTTGAATATGAGGCTATATTGTTTTGTATGTGTAATAATTTAATTTTAGTGGCACATCGGCGAACAACTAATTATGGTATTTAAGAATCGCTCCTACGAGGCTATTTTATAATAGAATAATTGATAATGAGCCTTATAGAGGCGACATCTTTGTAACGATCAAAATGATAAACAACTGATAATTTGATATTTAAAAGACCTGGCAGGTTTTGAAAACCTACTAGGTCGGAAAAACATTGAGCGCCGTAGGTGCGACACCTTTGTAGAATAAAAATTTTTTACGAATATATGCTACCAATTATTTTTAGCAAAGACCTTGAATTTTAAATTTTCACTTTCAACATTCAACTAAAAAAACTATCTTTGCAGCCGGAAAAACAGGGGTGCTCAAAAAACGAGCTGAGATCAGACCCTTAGAACCTGAACAGGTAATGCTGTTAAGGGAGCTAACTTGATACCAACTTCCCTTGTTTTTTACATTAATAATATATTTAACAACCTGTAAAAAACAAAATCATGAAAAAATTATTATTATTATTCTTATTGGCCGGTTGGACAGTCTGGGCACAAGAGGTCAACATTTCCGGAAAAGTTACCGATGAAAACCATCAACCGCTTGCCGGTGCAGTTGTAGCAGTTAAAGAAATTCGATTGAAAAAAGCCACAGATTTCAATGGAGAATTCCTTTTAAAAGTCAAACCGCGAAAATATACTCTAACGGTATCCTATACCGGATACCAAACCAAAGAAATAGTGGTCATAGCACAGCGTGATACATATCTCAACATTCGCTTAAAACCCAAAGCTGAGCAGTTAGATGAAGTTATCATCAATGCTGTCAAAGCAACCCCCGACATGCCCGTTGCACAGTCTAATGTTTCAAAAGAACAATTACAAGAGCAAAACCTGGGGCAAGATGTCCCCTACTTGATTGAAACCTTGCCGGGTGTTGTGGTAACATCAGATGCCGGTGCCGGTATTGGTTATACGGGAATTCGTATTCGCGGTATCAGCTCGCAACAAATCAACGTCACCTTAAACGGCATCCCCTTTAACGACCCCGAATCGCAAAGTGTCTATTGGGTTGATATTCCGGATATTGCCGCCAACACACAAAGCTTACAAATACAACGTGGCGTCGGAACATCAAGCTTTGGCACCGGAGCTTTTGGAGCGAGTTTAAATCTTCAAACCGTTCAGATAGACCAAGAAGCCTCAGCCGGCATTCAAACCGCTTACGGCAGTTTCAACACAAAAAAAACAGGTGTAAAAGGCACGACCGGTTTATTAAATCAGCATTTTAGTTTTACCGGTCATTTTTCAAAAACCACCTCTGACGGTTATATTGACAGAGCAAGCGCCAAACTCAAATCTTATTACCTTTCGGGCGCCTATAAAGATGACAAAAATACTTTGAAAGCCTTAATTTTCGGTGGACATGAAATCACTTATCAAGCTTGGTATGGCGTAGATAAACAAACTTTTGACAACAACCCTACTTTTAACTATGCCGGTGCTATTTATGATAACAATTGGCATGTTATCGATTTTTACGACAACCAAGTAGATAATTACAAGCAAGATCATTATCAATTGCATTTCAGCCATAAATTTAGCAAAGATTTAAAATTGAATTTAGCCACGCACTATACCTATGGACGCGGCTACTACGAACAATACAAACAAGATGAAGATTTTTCCGATTATGGTTTCACCCCTATTGTTATCAACGGGCAAACCATTGATCATACCGACTTGATTCGGCGCAAATGGTTGGACAATGATTTTTACGGCGCTATAGCTTCCTTGGAATACCGCACCAAAGCCGGTCATTATATTTTCGGATTGGCTGCCAATGAATACGATGGTAGACATTTCGGGCGGGTTATTTGGGCACAATATGCCTCAGATAGTAAAATCCGGCACGAATACTACCGCAATACCGGTATCAAAAAATCTGTCAACGGATTTGCCAAAACGCTTTACCAAATCAGTCACAAATTCAAACTATTTACCGATGTGCAATTTAGAAAAATCAGCTATAAAGTCGATGGTACCGTTGCCTGGCAAACCCCTTGGACCATGTCTGATGACTTGTTTTTTATCAATCCTAAAATCGGTTTATATTACGATTTGAATCCGGAAAACGATTTATATCTCTCACTTGCACAAACCCACCGCGAACCAAACCGCGACGATTATCAAAATGCAACTCTTGACAAACCTAAACCCGAAACTTTAAACGATATAGAAGCCGGATGGAAATACCAATCCGGCAACCTCAAAACCGAAATCAATCTGTATGGGATGTTTTATAAAGACCAGTTGGTTTTAACCGGTCGTATTACCAATGTCGGCGACCCGATTCGGGAAAATGTCGGTGAAAGTTATCGTATCGGTGTTGAAACCCAATTGGCTTATCGATTAAATAAGAAATTTGATTTTCAAGGCAATTTATCTTTAAGCGACAATCGTAATAAAGAATACATTACCCGTGAAAATAGCCAATTCAAAGTGTATAAAAATACGAAAATAGCTTATTCCCCTGATGTGGTAGGAGCCGGTATCATCACCTATCATGCTTTTAAGCAATTTAAAATACAAGCCATTACCAAATATGTCGGCAGTCAATATATGGATAATCGGAATATTGATGCCTCAAAATTAGATAGTTATTGGCTAGAAAACTTATTATTCCGCTACGAAACCGGCAATAATAAATGGGTCAAAAACGCCGCTTTAACTTTAAAACTAAATAATATTTTCAACCAAAAATATGCTTCCAATGGTTATATGTGGGGAGACGACCCATATTATTTTCCACAAGCAGGCTTTAATGTTTTGGCAGGATTGAACATAACTTTTTAAGACATTCAAACACACAACAAACAAACATAAAGCTAGTCAGCAGCCTCCAAATTTGGGGGCTGTTTTTTAATTTATAATTTCAAAATAAAGCTTATTTGTCCAAAAAATAGGGAAAATTATAAAATTATTAGGGAAATTTAAGTATTTTTGAGGGATAATTCCCTAATTTATAGGGATAGGTTATATTATTTCAAAACACAATTTTATTTCACTTAATAAAACTAACATAAATTGAACGAATATATTTTAGTTGTAGAAGACGAAGCCATTTTGTACCGCCGGATGAAAAAAATCCTGACCAAAGAGTCCTTTGAAGTCAGTGATTATACACCGAGCGTTGCAGAAGCTTTGCAAAGTATCCACAACCGGCGCCCCGATTTGGTGCTTTTAGACATCAAATTACAAGGCGACTTGAACGGTATTGATTTGGGTAAAATGCTATATAATGATTATCATATTCCTTTCATTTACGTAACCGATTTTGATAATGATATGTTTTTTGCTAAAGCCCTCGAAACAGGACATGAGCAATATTTGGTAAAAACCAAACCGCGTATCAATGCCAATGAATTGAAACGTGCTATTTATACGGCGTTACAAAAAAAACAAAACCGGAAACTATCCAAACCGGACGAAAAGTTAGGTATTCAAACTTTAGTCAATTATTTAGATATTATTAAAAATCTCGGGGGTAATGATTTAACCCGTAAAAATGTTGCTTTTGAAGATATTGCTTTTTTTACGGGTGATACCAAATTTTTAGATGAATTTGATAATGATTTTCGTAAAAACTACATTTGGTTGGTTACCCGTGACCACAAATTATACTTTTTAAAAACATCATTAAAAAAACTGAAAGAAAAACTACCTGATAATTTTGTGCGGGTCAATGATCATTATATCATCAATCTTAAACCACCGTTTTTTGAAGGACGTATAAACAATAAAAAAATCAAAGTGCAAGGTGAGGTTATTAGCATAAGCGATTCCTATAAAAATGAATTTAATGAAAAGTATCAACGGTATTATGTGATGTGATGTATGTTTGATGAACTGATGAATTTATCTGCTTCATAGAATTTTTGCTTTTTGATGTTTGTTCTCTACTTTCAACACTATTACTATTTCGAATTTGATGAACTGATGATTTGAGAACTTCTAATTTCTAAAATCTATTTTTTGGAATTGAAGGTAGTTCATTGAGTAATCTCGATGCTAATCGGGATTGTATCGAAATGACAAAGCGCTTCATACTCTATTTTTCACTAACAAATTTCGCGCATCAAAATACTTCAACACCGCTACCAAACCGAAACTAGCCAATGTAGATACTGCGGCACCGGCTATACCCCAAACCGGAATCAAAAACCAGTTCAATACAATAT
>JALVEJ010000274.1 GCA_027031025.1 Flavobacteriales bacterium
TTGGCTATCTTAGCCAACCTTTTTTTATACATTTATATATATAGAGAAGTGAACGACTACGAAAATGAACTAAATGGCAACGAATATAAATTAGTTTAAGAATTTTGCAATAAAATTCGCAAAACCTGTTAAAATTTCATTACTTTTGTTAAAATTTTAACTTATTGTATTGTTATGAAAATCATTAAACGTCCTCAACCTATTGATAAAGAGATAGTTTTAGATCCTTTTAGAACTATTATGAGTAAAACGGATAGAAAAGGTATTATTGAGTTTGCCAATGATTATTTTATGGAAGTTTCCGGTTATAAAGAATGGGAATTGATGGGACAACCTCACAATGTCATCAGGCATCCGGATATGCCAAAGGTTATTTTCAAACTTTTATGGGACAGATTGTTTGAAGGTAAAAATATTCATGCTATTGTCAAAAATTTAGCAAAAGACGGCAGCTATTACTGGGTTGTTACGGATTTTCAAACCAAATATGACAGTGATGGAAATGTCGTTGCTTATTATTCTCGCAGAAAAGCCATACCTGAAAAAGTCAAATTTTTCTTTACAGAATTTTACCGCAAATTATTAGAAATAGAACAAAGAGGCGGCATGCAGGCTTCTTATTTATATTTAAATGGTTATCTGGAAGATCATCATACAACTTATGACAAATTTATTTTAGATTTATTTGATTTAACCGAAAAACAATTGAGTGCTTATATGAAAGCGCAAATTAGTGATGCAGATTTAGACCATTCATTTGTTTTATCGCCCGAACAAGCTATTAAAAAATCTGTAAGAAAAAAAGGCTTTATACACAGATTATTTAAATAATTTTATTTTTTTTTAAAATAAAAGAAATGAAACAAGTGTTAATTTGACATATTAATTATTTTTTGTTTAATATTTAATTATAATGTAACATCTGTTAACTTTTTTTCATATAATTTTATTAAATTTGCCGGCTATAAACAAATAAACAAATCAATGAAAAAAGTTATCAGACCAATACCAAAGGAAAATGAGATTAAACTTAATCCCTATAAGACTATAATGAGTAAAACGGATCAAAAAGGGATTATTGAATATGCCAATGACTATTTTATGGAAGTTTCCGGTTATAAAGAATGGGAATTGATGGGACAGCCACATAATATTTTAAGACATCCGGATATGCCTAAATTGGTTTTTAAACTTTTGTGGAAACGTTTAAATATGGCACATCCTATGTATGCTATAGTAAAAAACTTGGCTAAAGACGGTAGTTATTATTGGGTTATTGCAGATTTTAAAACTAAAATAGATAAAAACGGACTTATTACACATTATGCCAGAAGAAAAGCCATACCGGAAAATGTTAAACAGAAAATAAGTAAAATCTATCATAACATTTTAGAAATTGAGAAAACAGCCGGCTTGGAAGCCTCAGAAGCCTATTTTAACGGTATGCTGGAAGACGGCGGATTAGATTATGATCAATTTATACTTAATATAATGGGACTTGATGCTGACCAGTTACATGATTATATGTCATCCGAAATTTCTGATGAAAATTTTATTTCGGGCGGAACTGCCGAAGAAGCCATTAATAAAACGGCTAAGAAGAAAGGATTATTTGGTAAATTATTTAGATAAAATCGTAGAAAAATGTTTGAAATAGAAAAAGGATTAGACCCCAATATCACCTTAGTATGTAAACTGGATAAAAACGGTATTATCAAATATATTAATAAATCATATACCGATGTAACCGGATTTAGTGAAAAAGATTTGATAGGCCAAAGTCATGAAATTATTCAGCATCCCAAAATGCCCAAAGTGATTCTTGACAGAGCTTGGCAAGCTATTTATGATAATAAACATCAATATCTGATTAGTAAAAATATCACTAAAAACGGTGAATATTTTTGGACCATAGCCGATATTCATTCAAAAATACATGAAAATCGTGGTACAGCTATTTATATAAGACGTAAATATCTTCCCAATGATATTAAAGAAGAATTTGAAAGGTTGTATGAAGTTTTATTCGGTATTGAAAACAGCGGCGGCGGCGAAGAAGTTGCTAAAAAATATTTGAAAGGCTATTGGGAAGATCGTGGCACGACCTTTGATAAATACATTATAGAAAAATTTGGTGGTGAAAAAAATCTTAAAACTTATATGACCTCGGAAGTATCCGATAAAGAACTTTTTTCCGTTGATCCCACCGATATGAATATCGATGATATTCTAAAATTAGTTAAAAAGAAAAAGAAAAGAAGATTTTGGTAACCATAAAAACATTGAAATATGACACTAAACTACGACACTATGGCACAAAAAAAGAATTGCATCCAACTAGATGTGGCAAAAAAAATAAAAATAAAAATAGACGATAAATTTCGTATCTTATATGTCAATGATTATTTTACAAATGTCAGTGGCTTTAAAGTTTCTGAAATTATCTTAAAAAACTTTGATACCATATTAGACCCTTCAATGCCTAAAATCACATTGGATTTGCTCGAAAAAACGGCAGAAGAGCTGCCAAAATTTTATGCCATACTTAAAGGCAAAACCAAAGACGGAGGTTGTTATTGGAGTTTTGTAAGAGTTACACAACGTTTCAACCAAGACCGGGAATTTTCCGGATATTTGTTAGAAGGAAAACTATTGCCCACAGTAGCCATATCCAAAATAGAAAAAATGTATTCGGTTTTAACCGAAATAGAAAACAATGCCGGAAAAGAAGCAGCTTTAAAATATTTTAACGGATTTTTAGAAGAAAAAGGTGTTAATTTCAACGAATTTGTATTGGCAATTGCAGAAGTTAATGAGAAAAAAGCTGAAAAATATTTTGAAATCGATGAAGATGCCATAGCACCCAAAAAGAAAAAAAGAGGTTGGTTTTAAGTTAACTTAAATATTTTACAATCAGGATCATAATTTAATATACCGGATTGAAACATAGTTTTTAATTCTATTAAAGAATCAATTTCTCTAATTGAATTTCCGGTCATCCAAATCTTATTTGCCTTAGGTAAAACCAAATTGATATCATGTGTCGATAAAATTATTATTTTATTTTTTATCTTGCTAACTTTCAATAAGTTATTTATCAAAATAGCTTTATTTTCCAAATCCAAATGCGTAGTCGGTTCGTCCATTAATATTACCGGCGTCTCTTGCGCAAGCGCTCTAGCCACCAATACTTTTTGACGTTCACCGTCGCTTAATTCACTAATTTTTCTATCCATTAAAGCTTCTATTTGAAGCATCTCACTTACTTCACGGACAACCTGTTTATCATTTTCTGAAATGCTTCCCCACATATTAGTATAAGGCTGTCGCCCTAGCAACAAAAACTCATTAACCGGCATTGGAACATCAACATTATCCGTCAAAACAATACTGATAAAACGCGCCCTTTCTTTAGGTTTTAAGTTTAACAAATCGATATTGTCTAAAAAAATTTGACCGGATAATTCCGGCAATATTCCGGCTAATGTTTTTAAAAAAGTAGATTTTCCGACACCATTTTTTCCTATTAAAGCAATAATTTCACTACTTTGAGCCGATAAATTTATATCCGATAAAACCGGTTTTTGTTCATAACCTATTGTTAAGTTCTGGATTTTTAGTTGCATATATTTGAAGAATTTAGGATTTTTCCTAACTCAAAGATAATCATGTTTTTTGACGATGCGTTATTGCTTCTTACTTTTTAATACCAACCACGTTTGATCATCTTAAACAAACCATTGATATCCATAGTAAAAACCATTCTTATTTTTGATAAATAATTCGGTTGTGCCGTTTCCCACCCCAACTTGGAATAAACCGGAAAAAAAACCTCAAAATAATCTTGCACCAAATTAATCCTGATACCCGAATCATAATAGAAATTCAATGGACGACTTTTACGTTTTAACCAAGCCCCATCGGCATATAGATTAAACCAACGCCATATACCGATATTAACATTATTGCTAATCAAATAATCATTAGCAAATTGGTCATCAAAAAAACTTTTAAAACCGCCTTCCGCCCATATAAATTGTTGATGAAAAATACCCGAATTTTCAGAACGTCCATAATAATGATACTGGAACAAATAATCCGTCGGACGATCCAAGGCAAACGAAAAATAATCGGTTTGTGTCCGGTTATACAAAAACTTACCGGCAAATATTCGAAAATCCCATTGCCGGTTCTTATCCGACAAAAAACGATAGCGCAACATCAAAGATAATTTACCAAAATTTTGGGCCAATTGTAAATCGGCATTATAAAAGAAATCTTTAATCACATTGATATGATATCTTTTAAAACGCAAATCCAACACGCCGTAACGTTCGGTTTCATCTTGGGTTGCTCCTACGGGATCTTTATCAATATACATATATTGTAAGCCGATATTATAACCTTTACGCTTTCGCAAATAAGGATCTCTAAATTTTAACTCAATATGCGGATTATAGCGTCTGTATACCAAATTATGATTATAATGAAAATATTTAAAACCGATACCAAAATCCAAAGCAAAAGGTTTATCCGATTTGAAATAATGAATATGACTCAATGACATACCGCCTGTCAAAGTGCGACTTTTGAATCCGTAGCTGGGCGTAATGACATACTTAAAATGGTTAAACAACAAACTTTCATTAAAAATTTGGGTGCCTGCAATAATCCCATCATAAAAATTATATTCAACAAACGGATTGACGAAAACCTGCGTACGCAAAGGATTATCAAAATCTTGAAATGGTCTGATCTGTAAAGGTTTATTTAATATATGAAAGCCCGGACGTTTAAAGTTATTTCCGTTTTGATATTCAGGGTAATCATTAAAATAATTGAACCCTGCAAAGTCAAAATGCCCGTTTTTCAATCCGATTAACGTATCGTTCATAAAAGCCGGCAGTTGTTTTTTGAAAACTATGCTATCCGCTTTGACACCATAAACGGTCAAAGGCAACAAATAATGATTTTTATTCCTGATTTTCAGATAAATAGAATCGTCTTTTATGATGATTTTTTGCAATTTATAATCATATTTTTGTTTAGTCATGATATAATTGCGGAACCATTTTATGTCTTTCTTTTCTATAACCTCATTAAAAAAATCTTTGGGTGAAACCGGCTTGGTTACAGCTTTTCTGTAAAACTTTTTTAATTTATCATCAAAAGTGTCCGGTTGCAAATCATGAAGGATTTTCAAACCCAAAGCTGCTTTGTAAGGCATCATGACATTGCGATTGTAATTGGTCAAAGAATCGAGTGCCGTCCGTAGCGGTTGATCTTTATTCAAACGTGCGACATTCAAATACAACCACGGATATTTTTCAGACATTTTTACTTGCGAGGCATAAAAAAAACGGGTTAATTTATACTCAGAGAGTTTTCCTAGCAAAGGCATGCCGGGATAAAACCGGTTCAAATACTCATATTCCCAATACGCCGACATACCGTCTTGTAACCAAGCATTTTGCCGACGGTCATTCTGCATAACAGAAGTATATTCACGCACAATTTGATGTAAAACGGAAAACTCCCAAACGAAATTTTGCTCATAAGGATTCAATATTTTCGGTAATAAATCAAAGCCGTAAACTTTATGATTTTTGAAATCGGAACCGGTTATCAAAATGGTCTGTCCGGGATATTTGCCGGCTTTTTGTTCTAAAAAATTTAGAATCCGATGCAAGATTAATGATTTATCAAAATGGGAAACAGAAGTATTTTCAGGTAAGATAATATTTTGATTTTCAAACCGGTAATTTTCATAAGAACGGGAAGTGATTAATATAAGGGGCGTTTTAACAATACCTGACAAATTCAGAGAATCGTTTCGCATTAAATTTGTAAAAAGGTGTTTGCCGGAAGGAAAATTTTTAAAATGTATTTGAAATTGCGACGGAAAAGCCGGATAATTATCTATGTTTTTATTGGCATAGGTTTGCTGTTTATAGGGTACGGGTTGAAAATAAAAATTTTTCAATAAAACATTGGCTTTTTTGTCAATCCCATAACCGGTGAATTTTGAATTTGGCAATTTTATATCATACTGCATATCAAGCATTAAAGAATCATTGGGCAGCAAAGATTTAGGTATAGACAACCGGTACACATCCGCTTTCAAATGATGTAATTCAGAAGATAAATCCCGCCCTTGCGCTGACAATGTTTTCAGGATGACTTCTCCCCTGTTTTTGCTGGCGGTAAAATGAAAATTCAAATTATAATTTTCCATAAAAGCTTGTGCCAAATCCGTATGTTTACCGGCATAAGCGTTAGCCCAGTTTAACAAAATAATATCTTTTACGGGCTTATTAAAATGATTGACAATAATACTTTTTTGTGTCAAATGTAGCGTATGCGCAACGCTATCAAAATCTATGCTAAGTTGATGACTACGAACTAATATTTGGCCTTGAACGACGCCTGTCCAAACCAAATATAAGGTTAAAATAATATGTTTAATCCGTTTTAACAAATTTAATAAGCTGTTGATTTTTAACAGTTTGCAATTGCATAAAATACACCCCGGAAGCCAAACCGGATACATTTAAGGCATCGTCGGTTGTATAATGCCTTTGTTGCATGACCAATTGTCCGGATGTATTATATATCATAACATTTATAACTTGCTTTCCCCCCCCTAAAATATGCATTTCATCATGAATTATATAACCCTCAGCCAAAGAAAATTTTGAAGTAACTTCCAAATCGTCGATACCCAACGCAACCGGTGTTTCCAGACTCAAAACCACCGGTAAATGGTCACTCATATTAAACAAATGTTGACGCAAATTCAAATCATAGGTGCTACCCTGACAATAAGAACTGTTGATAGCCTTGTTAAAGCAAGTTCCATTGTTTCCATAAGCGGCATAAGAGTTGGTTACATAATGCAAAACAGGACTATTCATCAAATTGCTAGACAACATAATAAAATCAAAACGGTCATCTAAACCACCACCGACAAAATCATTTTCTGATACGGCGTGCGTCGATTGGGTATGAATGTCTTTAAAGTTGATGTTATTGTGCCAACTTCCGGGACGATTAACCGGATCATGAAAAACAATCGCATTATTGGGATTAATTAATCTTTGATATGCCGCTTCATTGGCATTGTAAAGATTAAAATCGCCTGCTAAAATAACAAAATGCCCCGCCGGAATGTTGGACAAATCATTAATTAACACATTGACCATATCTTCCCTTGTTTGCGGGTCACCGTTGTAATTTCCGGCTTTTAAATGACTGACATAAATATCTAAATACAAAGCATCTGACGGATTTTCCGCTTTTAATTTGAGTGTATAATG
>JALVEJ010000275.1 GCA_027031025.1 Flavobacteriales bacterium
TAATAAAGAATTTCCCGATGGTTTGGCAAACAACAACGGACAAGTCGGCAAAAATCTGATTTTTTCTGGCGGTGGTACCGGCGGTGGTGATTTCTATTACGATGAACTCAAACCGGAATTAGCACGCGAATTAGCCAAACCCGGGGTATTTGTCAACCGGACTATCCAAGATTTTTACGAACTGACCAATCCCGATAACGGACAAAAAATGAAAGGCGGTACCGTCGACTTTTTGTTTGAACACGCCAATCCCGTCTCCAAAGCTATCAGGGAAAAATGGAACGATGAAGGCAACCTACGTTGGGGAATCGAACTCAAACAACATTTGCACCGGTATTTTACCAATGTGCGTAAACTCAAATTTGAAATTTTTGTCGATTGGTTACCTACGGACAACTGTTTCGTCAGCTTATCAAACAAAGTAAAAGACAAATGGGGTGACCCGGTGGCAAAAATCCGCACCGGATATCACCCGCACGACTTGAAAGTAGCGGAAATAATTGCCGATAAATCAAAACAAATATTGGCAAAAATGGGTGCTCACAATATTTATGCTTCTATCAGCGGCGCACCACCTAACAACCTACAAGCCGGTGGATGCCGTTTCGGTGATGACCCCAGGAAAACAGTTCTCAATAAATATTGCCAATCCCACGAAGTGGAAAATTTATTTGTAACCGACGGGAGCTTTATGCCCACCGGCGGTAGCGTTACTTATACTTGGACCATCTATGCCAATAGTTTCAGAGTAGCGGATATTATCAAAAACTATCTATCATAATCTTTCTTTGTTTTTCATCTTCAAAGGCACCCTTAAATTTTTCGCTTTTTTACAAAAACTTGAACAAAAAATAAAAATCCGTATTAAAATGTTAAAATTGTATTTTTTTGACTTATCTTTTTATTTATTTCGATAAAATTAAGCACAGTTTTTGTATTTTTGTTAATATAAATCACAAATTTATTAACACAAACAAATATGTTATGATGAATTTAAAATTATTCCCCGTTATTATTGTTTTATTTATTGCAGCATTCAATGGAATAAACAAATTTTCCAAACCGCAAACTTATCAAGAGGCAAAAAATAATATCAATGTGGCCCAGCAAACACCCGAAGCTTTCTTTAAAACCCAATGCGGTTTTTGTCACAACAAAGAACAACTGATAGCACCGGATATGAATAAAATCAAAGCAGTTTATCTGAAAAAATATCCAACCAAAGAAGCTTTTATAAAAGCTATTACGGCTTTTGTAAAAAATCCGGATAAAAAAAATGCTATTTATAAAGAAGGTATTGAAAAATTCACCGATATGCCCAAAATGCCTTTTAAAGATGCGCAAATAAAAAATGTAGCAGAATATATTTTTAGTACATCCGGTCTTTAAAAACTTTTTTTTTAATATTTCGACAATAAATCTTAAAATGATTATAGTTTGATAAACTTAATCGTATTAAGATTTTTTTTATCTGAAATTCGTAAAAAATATATACCGGAGACTAAACTTTTAACTTCTATTTTTTGCAGTGCTATTCCTGATTTTACAATTTGATTTTGCTGATTATAAATTTGATATTTGAAATATTCCGAATTGTTTTGTATCTGCAAATTTGTTTCAACAGGATTAGGATAAATCGTAATTTTATTTGTTTGTGTTTCATCTATCCGGTTGGTATTTTGATAAAACATCACCGAAGTTCTGTCTCCGGCACCACTATCTTGAAATGCGACATACGCATTAGCCTGTCCGTCAAATTCTAGTTGG
>JALVEJ010000276.1 GCA_027031025.1 Flavobacteriales bacterium
AACGTATTGTTTTATTAGCTTGGGGAAATGCTAAGGCGCCTATTATCAAACGCAGCGTTGAAGGAGAAATGACTTCTGAGGTACCGGCAACCTATTTGCAAAAACATCCTAATACGACTTTTGTATTAGATGATGAAGCTTCGCAAGAATTAACCCGAATCAAAACCCCATGGTTGGTTAAAGACTGTCAGTGGGATGACGAATTAATCAAAAAATCCGTGGTTTGGTTGTCCGGTCAAACCGGAAAATCTATTTTAAAATTAACCGAAAAAGATTATAACGCTTACGGAATGTCCGGGTTAATGGCACAAGAAGGCGACCCTTACGATATTAACATAAAAGTTTTTAACCGGATACAACATACCATTACCGGTTGGCCCGGAGGTAAGCCCAATGCTGATGATACCTATCGCCCGGAGCGTGCAGCTCCCTTCCCTAAACGCGTCTTGATTTTTAGTCCACATCCTGACGATGATGTCATTTCAATGGGTGGCACATTAGACCGGTTGGTTGAGCAAGGGCACGAAGTACATGTGGCTTATCAAACCTCGGGGAGTATAGCTGTTTCTGATGAACAAGCCCTAAAATATGCTAGGATTATGCAATCTTATTATCCCGGAGACGATCATATGAAAAAAATTATTCAAGATTTGCAAACCAAACAAAAACCCTATGAAGATACCTTACCGGTTAGACAATTAAAAGCCCGAATAAGACGGCAGGAAGCCATCAGTGCCTTAACTTATTTGAAAGTGCCTTTGTCTCAAATTCATTTCTTGGATATGCCGTTTTATGAAACCGGGGCTATCAAAAAGAAACCTTTAAGTCAAGTGGATATTGATTTGGTACAAAATATTATTATGAACATCAAACCACATCAAATTTTTGCCGCCGGCGATTTAGCAGATCCGCACGGTACTCACAAAGTTTGTTTAGACGCTATTTTTAAAAGTATTGACAATCTAAAGCATGAAGATTTTATGAAGGCTTGTCGTGTTTGGTTATACCGTGGCGCATGGCATGAATGGGATGTGCCGCAAATTGATATGGCGGTTCCGATGAGTCCCGACCAAGTATTACGCAAACGTAGAGCCATTTTTTATCATGAAACTCAAAAAGACGGTGTGATGTTTCAAGGAAATGATCCGCGGGAATTTTGGGTGCGTGCCGAAGAACGCAATCATCAAACGGCTGTTAAATATAACAAATTGGGGTTGGCAGATTATGCAGCCATTGAGGCTTTTAAGCGTTATCATTTTGGTAAAGATTTTTTAGGCTAAGGCTTTCAAATATAAAACAACGGCTTATGTGATTATAAATTGGGTTTTACTAAGTACTTATCGTCGGAAAATTAGAGTTTTATTTAGAATGAAATTCCACTATTTTGGTTGATTTATATAGATTGAAATTGGTTAAAAGTAATTTATAATCATTAAAAATAAAAGGCAAAAAAGTCTGTTTTTCGGTTAATGCGCTCGTTTTCTTTTTTGTAACCTCTATTACATTAACATTTTTTTTTAGAAAAAATGACATTTTACTCTTTTTTTTAGGTTGATATTCATTATATTTACGCTTGAATTAAAAGCTAAAATAATAAAGTAGTACTATGAGAAAATCAAATTGGTTGACCCAATCTGTTCTTGTAATTTTGGTATTCTTAATGGGGATATCAAAATTAGCAGCCCAAGAAACAGTGGACGCTGTAATGAAAGCGCGGGGTCTGTCTGACAAAGACAAGATTGCTGCTGTAAAAACCTTCATGCCTCG
>JALVEJ010000277.1 GCA_027031025.1 Flavobacteriales bacterium
GCCTTTGGTATAAAATATACCGCCGTCTAAAGCAAAATGCTTGTTGAATTTTCCTTCCAAGGTTAATGAACCGCCATAAATTTCGGCATCACCGGCGTTGACATTAGCGTAGGTTTCAGCCGGTTCACCATTATAATTTATGGTTGTTTGTCCGGGTTGCAATTCAAATTTGTCACGAGCGATATAATTATAAAGGTATGAATAATAGCCATCCAGAGATATGCTAAATTTTTTATGATTAAAATACCGCGTTACCGCCATTTCGCCATTGTAAGCATATTCAGGGTCTAAATAGATATTCGGAACAACCACTTTACCTTTTTTTTCTCTGATTTTGCCAATATCATCTACATTAGGCGAGCGGAAACCGGATGATAACAAGGCATTGATTTTCCAGTTTTTGGGGGTAAAAATATAACTGACATCACCGGTAAAAGCAAAATTTGCCAATTCGTTGATATTAAAAGGCAGGGTAATAAATGTATTGTCTTTCCAGATGACACTGACATAAGTTTGGGTAAAACGGATACCGGCATTAAAACTTGATTTTTTATTTAAAATATATTTATAATTGCCATAAGCGGCAAAACTCGAATAATGGCTGCCACCATCGGGATATCTTGTCGGAACAGGCGGACCGGGTTCATATCCGGTAATTTCATGTCCATTGACAAGGAGTTTTTTACTATAAGCTTCCGATTGGACTTCATTGTAAGTTACTTCAAGCCCGTAAGAAAATATTTTACGCTCATTGAACTTTGTATTTAAGTCTGCATTAAAAGAATATACCTTGACATTTTCTTCTTGATATTTTCGTATATCACTGGAAAATTTTCTTGAAATACGACTTTCTTTTAAATCTTGATAAGCCAAAATAATCCGGGCTTTTTTAAGCCATTTTGAATCGAAATGCAAATTGAGTTGTGGCGAAATCAATAAGCGTTTAGATGGGCCGTAACGCCATTCGG
Organism: Flavobacteriales bacterium; assembly: GCA_027031025.1. Classification (GTDB taxonomy): domain Bacteria; phylum Bacteroidota; class Bacteroidia; order Flavobacteriales; family Flavobacteriaceae; genus WGBX01. The sequence continues at coordinate 969 of JALVEJ010000277.1, forward strand.
CATATTTGAGTTGTCCGTTTTTAAATTCATTGAGTTTGTCAAACCGGTTAATTTCCGAATTAAGATTAAGTTGGGTTTCCAAGATTAATTCATTATCATTTTCGCCTAATGCAATGACCGTTTTATTAAAAAAATCTTTTTGTTTAAAACCGGTATTGGGTTGCAGGTTTTTGTCAGGGTTTTCCGTAGGTTGATCGGTATAGTAATTTTCAGAATTAATAGAAAACACATCAACAATACCCCATCGGTCATAACCGTGCTGACGCTTGCTACCCATTCTAATGTTGCCAAAATCATTATAAGAAATAGCAAAGGTGCTTGCCCAACGCGGAAAACTCAAATCGGTATTGAAGTGAAACGAAGTTTCATTGGTAGCACTGGCATAGCGGGCAACAGCTCCGCCCGACAACTTTTTATAATTGTTAATAACCGGCGTTTTGGTATAAAAATTAATCACACCGCCCAAAGCATCCGAACCATAGATGGCAGAAGGTCCGTAAATGATTTCTGTTCTGTCCAATATCAAAGGGTTGACGGTGATAGCCGTATGTAAATGTCCGGTGCGTGAAATGGCATTGTTAAGCCGTATCCCGTCAATCACCAACAAAACCCGATTAGCTTCCAACCCACGAATCACCGGACTGCCGGCACCGCCTTGGGTTTTTTGAACAACAATATTACCGGCATCTTCCAACAAATCTGCCGCCGTTCCGGGTTGGGCTTTCAAGGTTTCATTATAGTCAATAACTTTAACTTGCTTTGCCACCGACTTTTTTTTGCTTTTGGTTCTTGAAACGGATAAAATGACATTATCCAATTTTTGATATTTCTTAACCATTTCAACCGTATAATTATTCTTTAAAATATATCGCTTGGTCGTGACAAAAGTTTCGTAAAGCGGATGCTCAAAAATTAAAGTGTCTTTTTTCTTAAAATTACGAATATTAACCGTGCCGTCTATTTTAGTGTGAAACACATATTTACCGTCCGGACTTTTAACTGTAACATTTTGTATTGGAAAACTTGTTTCCATATCAATAACAATAATCTCTTGTGCCCAAAGATTTGAGAGAAGCGGTAATAAAAAGGTGAGATAAAATAATTTTTTTTTCATAAAACTGGCATTTGTAGCAAACATACAATCTATTCGTATATCTGATGCAGTATAATAACCGATTTTGGTATTTGAAACCGTGTGATATGATACCGGTAAAATCTTATTAACATATCGATTAGTTTTTTTCGGTCTGGCTGCGTTATTTTGATATTTTTTTTTGCAGCAAAAATCATACCTGAAAAGTCTCTAAATAATTTTGTTTCTGCTTCCGTTAAATAAGGATTGAGTGGAATTTGAAAAGTAAAAACGGCATTTTGCAAATCAAAATAAGAGCCTTCGGTCTGTAAATCAGGAAAAAAACCGAGATACCGGGTTAATTGTAAAAGAAATTTTAAATGAAAATCAGGGTCAAATTTTTCTTGATCCAAAGCGACAAATTTTTTATAGATAAATTGAAATAATGCCATATCGCCTTGCTCGTTTTTAAGACTTTCTAAAAGGATTTCTCTTAAAAAAGTAGCGATATTGAGTTTATCAAAGTCTCTATAAAGATTTTTATAGTGATATAGAATACGAACATCTTTAAAATGCTCCAACTGCCCTTTGTTTTTATAGTTAAAAACTATTTCTATCAATGCAGCGGGTTGAAAAACCGCCTTCCAAACCCGACTCTTGCGTCCCTTATAAAAACCCCGAACAAAAAAAGCCGTAAAACCGGTTTGTGCCGTAAAAGTTTGAATGACGGCATCGGTATCATTGTATTTGATAACCGATAAAACAATTGCAGGGGTGGTTACTAATGCCATATCAGTTTAATATCAAGCAATTAATCATTGAAACTAAAACATTTAACCATTCGTCAGCTTTACAATTATCCCATACGCTTGTCCCATTCATTATTTAATGACTAATATTTTGGTAGTTTGGGTTTTACTACCGTCATCGTTGGTAATCAATGCGATATAAACGCCTGATGCCACTTTATATTTACCAAAAGCTGTCAAATCCCATTGAATACTGCCGCCTTTGGAAGTGGTTTCATAAACCAAATTGCCTTCCACATCAACAATCTTAATATTCACGCCCTCAATCAAACCGCGAATGGTTACAAAATCGTGTTGTTTTTCATTTGCCGGATTGGGAAATGCATAGACATCATCCATATTATCACCGCTATCGGTAGCAAAACCTTTATAGCCTACCAAGCCTTTGAGCGTAGCAAAATAAACCATACCGGTGCTGCCATCAATGGCGACATCATAAACATCATCAGAAGGCAACGGGCTGTTTTCCTTGGTAAAATGATATATGGTTTGCGTGCCGTCTTCATTAAAATAATATACACCGCTTCCCAATGTGGCAATCCATTTGTTGTTGGAACCATCAGTGCGTATTTTGGTGATATTTTGCCCTTCCATCAACAATTGCACAGCATCTTCATAAACGATTTTGATGGGTTTAAATTCCACGGAATTATTATCAAAAATTTGTTGCGGATCGGGTAAAATACGTAAACCTTCACGATTTCCTACCCACATAATGTTATCTTTATCAATATCAATGGTTTGAACAATGGGATAAGCTGAATTTTGCAATCCCTCTTTAATGGATTTCAAGTTTTGTGTTTTCGGATTATATCCTAGAAGCGTCGGGTCAGTACCAAACCAAATATTGTCATCTTTATCTATTTTCATATCACTAAAACCGTGATAATCTTGATTTGGACTTGATAAAATACTATTCAGACTAACAGTTTCCCAAGTATTATCAGGTTTGAGTTTAAGTAAGGAGGGGTGCATCAATTGGGTAACCCAAAGATTGTTTTGCGAGTCAAAATCAATGGCAAAAACTCTAACACCATCTGTTCCTAACATTTGTAACGGGCTGTTATTTTGATTAAATATTTGGTCAATTTGATTATTTCGCACTCTAATCAATCCGTTTTTGGTCGAAGCAAAATAAACTTCTTGTGGGTTTGATGGATTAATTTTGACAAAACACACATCACTGATTTGAAAATTATCATACGGAATATTAACCCAAGATTTGTTTTGGTAAGAACTCAAACCCTCTTTATAAATCGGATAGGGATTAAACTCGAAATGGTCACCATAAGCCAGCCATAATATACCGTCACGAGTATCAACTGCAAAGGCATGATTACTCAGTGGCGAGTCCGGATGTAATTCAACATATTGTTGTTGCTGTAACGGACTTTTTAAAACACCGTGTTTGTCACCCCCAATAAATATAGTGTCGTCATAATCAACCGCATCAAAAAAACGTTCATGCGCATAGTTTGAATCATCAAAGCTATGTTCTAAGACTAAATTTTGATTATACACTTTAATTTCATGGTCAAAGACAACGGATAATTTATCCTGAATATGTAATTTTCTGATGTAATTACTAAATGATAAAACAGATATTTGACTTTGAGTCGTTACTTGGTAAAGCGTTTTATATCTAACGCCCAACAATGTTTGATTGAATACTGCCAAATCATTCCAGCGGTTGTTATCAATTTTAGTCCAAACATTTTGGTTGATTAAATTGGCATTTTCATCGGCATAATACAAACCACTTATGGTTGCGACAAATATTTTATGGTCAAAAAAAGCCACGGATTTGACTTCCAAATTACCGGTAGAACCTGTAAAATAATAGGTGTCGCCAAATTCATTCCGGTTCAAATTATAAACACTGACACCATATTTGGTTGCTAAATAAAGCTTGTCGCCCTTAGCAACAATACGGTTGACTTCTTTCAATTCGCCGGCAATAAATTGATTGTAAGCCAGTTCGGGTGACCGGAACACATGCTGTTGTGCATCAATTACTTCTATCAAACCGCCTTGATGAAATACAAAAAGTTTCTTTAAATCCGGATGATAATAAAAATTAGAAATGTTACCTCCGGTTAAACCATTAATACTTGATATTTTTGTTATGTCACCGGAAGCGGTATCGTAGATAAAAAAAGCATTATCGGATTGGGCATAAATTTTTTCGCCCACTCTTTGTAAGTTCTTGACTTTCAAATACGAAAACATATCTACCCATGCATCGTTTCGGGTTTGAGAATAAATAAAAAAACTACAAAAAAAGCTTATAATTCCCAAAAATATGATTTTAAAACGCATAAATTTTCATTTTGATGTTCAAATATAAACGAAAAAAATGATTTGTTAGTGTAAGAATCAAATGAAAGTTAAATAACCGATAAACACTTAAATTTTTTTTAAAATTCTACCTTTAATAACTTGTTCCTGATTTTTTTTAAGGTCTAAATCTCAAAAAAACGTATTTTTGCCATTATAAATATCAAAACAAATAGTATGAAAGCATATATTTTTCCCGGACAAGGCGCGCAATATGAAGGTATGGGTAAAGACCTGCATGACCGTTTCGATTTAGCCAAAAAACGTTTTGCGCAAGCCAACGATATTTTAAGTTTTGATATAGCCAAAATCATGTTTGAAGGTTCTGCCGAGGATTTAAAACAAACCCGCGTAACCCAACCGGCTATTTTCTTACATTCGGTAATCATGGCGGAGTTATTAGGCAACCATTTTAAACCTGATATGTTAGCCGGACATTCTTTGGGTGAATTTTCCGCTTTGGTTGCAGGAAAAGCCCTGAGTTTTGAAGATGGCTTACGTCTGGTTTCCAAACGTGCCGAAGCTATGCAAAAAGCTACTGAAATGGTTGATTCAACGATGTCGGCTATTTTGAATCTGGATGATAAAACCGTTGAAGCCGTTTGTCGTAAGATAGACGGGATTGTAGCGCCTGCTAATTATAATTGTCCCGGACAATTAGTTATCAGCGGCGAAACAGAAGCGGTCAAACGTGCCAACGAAGCTTTATTGGAAGCCGGTGCCAGACGCGCTGTCTTACTGCCAGTGGGTGGCGCTTTTCATTCACCTTTGATGGAACCGGCTCGTGAAGAATTGGCAAAAGCTATTGCCGAAACAGACTTCCAATCTCCTATTGCGCCTATTTATCAAAATGTCACCGCAAAAGCCGAAACCGATCCTGAAAAAATAAAAGCCAATCTCAACAAACAATTAACCGCTCCGGTGCGTTGGACGCAAAGTGTGCAACAGATGATTGCTGATGGTGCAACGGAATTTGTTGAAGTCGGTCCCGGCAAGGTCTTGTTGGGATTATTACGCAAAATCGACCGTAATGTCAAGGGGGTAAAAGCAGAAGTTTAAGATCAGTTCCCTTTCATATCCGCCCCACATTTGCCTGCTCCGCATTTCATCGCCGGTTTGCCTGCCGGATTGGACTGTGTTTTTGGTTTGGATTGTTGGGTATTTTTTATATCCATATTTTTCATTTCTTCGTCTGTCATGGTTTTACCCCCGTGATTGTGTCCGGTAGCCGGTTTGCCTCCTTCCGGATTCATCATACTTGGTTTTCCCAAGAGTTGCGCCGAGGCATCCACTTTGAACACACCGTTGCGAACAATTTCTTCGCCTTCTTGCAGTCCGCTGATGACCACGTAATAATCACCGGCTTCGGGTCCCAAAATAATTTCACGATACACAAAATCGTTGCCGTTTTTGACATAGACCACCGAGCGCTTGCCCGTCCATAAAACCGCCGTTTTCGGAATAAGCAAACTTTCCTTATTACCGGCATGAATTTTTACAACCGCATTGACAAACATGCCGGGTTTGAGTTGTAAATCATCATTGCGAAATTCCACCCTGACTTTTGCCACACGCGTTTGCGGATTAACAAACGGGTCCACATAATCCACTTTGCCCGAAAAAGTTTTGCCCGGCAAGGCATCTACGGTAAAATCCACCCGGTTGCCACGACGGATACGGTGCAAGTCGCTTTCGTAGGCATCGAGCATTACCCAAACACGGTTCAGGGGTGTAATATCAAATAAAGCTTGCCCTTGCTTGACGTAATTGCCTTCGGCAACGCTGCGTTTTTGCACAAAACCGCTCACCGGCGATAGGATCGGAAAACGTGAAGCCACACCGGACATCTTTTCCAAAGTGTCGATTTGGGCCGGGGTCAAGTCCCACAATTCCAATTTGTGCCGCGCCGCCCTGTACAATGCCGGTTGCGAGTCTTTATACTTTGCCGCATCTTGCAATTCGCGTTGCGCCGTAATCAATTCGGGCGAATAGATTTCAGCGATTTTTTGTCCGCGAAACACTTTCTGACCGGTAAAATTGATATACAACTTTTCAATCCGACTGCTGAAACGGGCGGTGAGCTTTTCG
>JALVEJ010000278.1 GCA_027031025.1 Flavobacteriales bacterium
CGCGTTTCAGTAAATATTTGTTTAGCGAAGGGGCTAAAAAAGCCGTAAATGTCAAAGAAGTTAAACCCCAATATGAAACTGATGCCCCTATGGTTGACGGTCGAATTGTCTTGCGTGATAATTTTGAAAAACTCTTTGAAAAATATCCGGAACTACTGATTTTCGGAGAAGATAGTGGTAAAATCGGAGATGTTAACCAAGGTTTGGAAGGGCTACAAGAGAAATTTGGTGAAATTCGTGTAGCAGACACCGGCATTCGTGAAGCTACCATTGTCGGACAAGGTATTGGATTGGCAATGCGTGGCTTACGTCCCATTGCCGAAATTCAATATTTAGATTACATCCTTTACGGCTTACAAACCATGAGTGATGACTTAGCAACCGTTCATTATAGAAGTTTCGGGCGACAAAAAGCACCGGCCATTATTCGAACACGTGGACACAGATTGGTTGGTATTTGGCATTCCGGTTCGCCCATGGGAGGTTTATTACACTTACTTCGCGGTATCAATATTTTAGTGCCGCGCAATTTAACCCAAGCCGCCGGATTTTATAATACGATGTTAGAAAGTGACGAACCCGCCTTGATTGTTGAAACCTTGAACGGTTACAGATTAAAAGAAAAGTTGCCAACTAATTTAGGCGAATTTAAAGTGCCGGTAGGTAAAGTTGAGATTTTAAAACCCGGAAAAGATATTACTTTGGTTTCTTACGGCTCAACTTTACGTTTGGTACAACAAGCTGCCAAAGAATTAGAAGATGCCGGTATTGATGCGGAAGTCATTGATATTCAATCACTCTTACCTTTTGATATCCAACACGATATAGTCAAAAGTTTGCAAAAAACCAACCGGTTGTTAATTATTGATGAAGATGTGCCGGGCGGAGCGTCATCTTATATTTTAGATAAAATCATCAATGAACAAAACGGCTGGCAATATCTTGACAGCCAACCACAAACTTTAACAGCCAAAGCCCACCGACCGCCTTACGAAAAAGATGGAGACTATTTTACCAAACCTTCTACGGAAGATATTTTTGAAAAAGTCTATGAAATGATGGCTGAGGCTTATCCTGACAAATATCCTGACTTGTATTGATAACAAAAACTTTTCATTAAATAATCCGGTTATGAAATCATAACCGGATTATTTTTTTTATAGAACTTTTAATTTATTCTTATTTTATAAGCAACTTAGTTGTATACACTTTATCACCCGAAGTTACTTTTAAAAGATATACACCCGTTGTAATTTGAGCTGGAATTCTGACTTCATAATCATCGGTGTCTAATTTTTTAGATAAAATTTGTTGACCGGTTAAGGCAAACAAACGAGCTTTGTTTAGTAATTGATGTTTAGAATTCTTAATCACAATTTCTTTTGTATTAGTATTGAAATAAGCAGAAATGTTTTGCAGTTGTAAATCCTCAATATTATTAGCCGAAAGGTCATCAAATACCAATTCAAAACGGTCGTCATAGGTGCCTGCATTTAAAAATATTTCAAAATTATCAGTTTCAGAAATTTGATGATAACTGTCATCGAAACTATCATAAATATATAAATTGGTAATACCGGAAGGAAGGTTTTCAACTTCATCCAAGGTAAATTCAACAGAATCATCTGCACTTACTTCTACTTTTAAAGGCAGACGTGATTCTATCGATATTTCAGGAACTGCTTGTATGACAAATTTTCTACCGTCAATCAACCAAGACATATCGGCTCCCGGATAATCGTAATCAAAATTAGGTCCATCCCAAGCCACATCAATGCCATTGGTAGCATTAGCTCTAACCCCTAATAATAGTTGTCGGTGATAATTCTGCGGTGTATTCAACCCGATTCTGATATTGGTTAAAGCAGCTGGGCGAATAAATACGCTATTGGCACCTTCTTTTTCAAATTGTCGTTGTGAGTTTTTAAAAATAATGTTGCCACCGTCATTGGTTGTTTCAGACCATACAAAGAATCCTTGCGCAACAGGCACAAATCGTTTTGGTGTTTTAGCTCCTGCCAAAGCACCACCGCCATTCCATGAGGTTGCAGGGGTTCCACCGGTTAAATTATAAGTGGCATAGCCTCCTTGATAATTGGCACCGAAATGATCATTACCACCGGTATGTTGCCAGAAATATAAGTTTCCGTTAAAAATGTCATTGGCATTGTTGCCACCATTGGCTGCCGAAACATTATCTTTGATAAATTGATCGGCATCTAAGGCTGACGGATAAGGGTTCCCTATCAAATAGTCATTGCCGGGATTTATAGTTAAAGAATAGTCGCCGTCATTGGCAATACCGGAAAATGTCCAGCTATTATATTCCGTTGTGGAAGCACCATTGGCAGCGTTTAGGTTTTGGTCAACCCCGGGACCTTTCATAGTATATCCTTCACCGGGAACAACTGTGCCGTTTTGTTTAATATGGTTGTTATACCAGCCTTGATAACTGTTATCTAAATCGTTCTTAAAAGCATAAACCCACTGGGCATTTAAATAAACCGGATGTGCCGTCTGCGGAGGCAAATCACTTGTAGCATTTTGATTATCAACAATTTGCACTTGCGGATATTTAGATTGTAAATTATCATCTCCCAAAGCCCCGTCACGTAAATACATCATTTTCCAAACACCGCCTTGATTAACTGGTGCGGACCAATAATTATAATAGTATTGATTGGTTGTACCTTGTTGATCAATCCAAATATATTTGGTACCGGTATTGGAAGTGGCGCCGGTATGTGTTTGCAATAATTGCGAAGTTCCGATGAAACGAATGTCGCCATTGGTCGTCAAAGCATCATTTACCGTTAATGATTTATCAGTTGCCACCTTGTAATCAAAATCTTTGGCGCCATCGGATACGGTCATGTTATCGGTATCAACAAAAGAATTTTGAATAACTGAGTTATTCGCATTGTTGATATTCAAATTGTGAAAATAAGCCACCGAAGTACCGTTAATGGTTTGCTGATTAGCCCCACTAAATTCAGTAGATCCGGTAGCAGTGGCATCCATTGTGCCGTTATTGGTAAAGTTATCACCTTTAAAAATGAAATTTCCATTATTGGACCATGTGTAAGTATTGCCGTTATCATTGATGACATCCAAACCGCTTACATACAAAGTTGAACCTGCCGATATTTTCAAGTCCCCTTTGTTAATTAATTGTGCGTTAAGCGTTAAAAACAAGAAGCTTAAAACAGAAGAAAAAAATAATTTCATAATGACAAATTTTAGTTTAACAATGACAAAGTTATAAAAAAAAAATTAAACTTTTACATTAATTTATGTTAATATTTGAAATTTATCCCAATCTAGTCCGACATTAAATCGTTTTCTTAGACTGTCAAGCTTAGAAAAATCTAAGCTGTAATTCAAAATTTTTTCTTGTCCGGATTTTGCTGATGTTAACACAATTCCCTCAGCATCAATTATTTGCGAGTCTCCGGAATGAAATATCCCTTTTCCGTCAACGCCTATTCTATTGACCCAAATTACAAAGGCTTGATTTTCGATAGCGCGTGCTTTCAATAATGACATATAAGCTGTTTTCCTGGATTCCGGCCAATTGGCAATATAGATAATTGCATCATAATCATAACTGCCGTTTGTTTCATCAAAATTATTTTTTGACCAAACGGGAAAGCGTAAGTCATAGCAAATTTGCAATTGAAAACGTCTGTTTTTGTAGCTGACAAAGACTTTTCGATTGCCGGCTGTCATCACTTTATGTTCGCCACCCATATGAAACAAATGCCGTTTGTCATAATATTCAAAACTACCATCAGGTCGAACCCAATACATTCTGTTAAAATATTTACCTTTATCCTCTGTCAACAAACTGCCAACAATGATTTTATTAAGTTCGGATGATTTTTGCTTCATCCATTCAAATGATTGATAACCAACAGGTTTATTAAATTTTTGAACGTTCATCGTAAAACCGGTTGCAAACATTTCAGGTAGTATAATGATTTCAGTTTCCGGCGTAACTTCTTTTAGGAGTCTATCAAAACGATTTAAATTGGCTTGTTCATTTTCCCAAACCAAATCTGTTTGTATTAAGCTTATATGAATTTTATCGTTCATATTTTTGTGAGGATTTCCGTTGCTTTTAATAATGTATCTAGTTCTTTTGGGAATGCAAATCGTAAAATGTGTTGATCCCTTTTATCATGATAAAATGCGGACACCGGAATGGCTGCCACGCCTTTTTCTTTGGTCATCCATACAGCAAAATCGTATTCGTTCAAGTCGGAAATGGCACTATAATCTAACAATTGGAAATAAGTGCCATGAGAAGGGATAACTTTAAATTTTGAACCGGATAAATGTTCTACAAAAAAATCTCGTTTGGCTTGATAAAATTCAGGCAAATTTAAATAGTTTTCAGGGTTTTGCAAATAATCTGCCAAAGCATATTGAATAGGCGTATTGACAGAAAATACATTAAATTGATGCACTTTTCTAAATTCATTAGTCAAGGCTTCTGGGGCAATAACGTAACCCGTTTTCCAGCCCGTAGCATGAAAAGTTTTTCCAAAAGAATACACCGCTAAGGTTCTCTGATACAATTCGTTAAAACGCAAAGCGGATTGATGTTGTAAACCATCAAAAATAATATGCTCGTAAACCTCGTCACTGATGACAACGATATCCGTATTGCGGGTTATTTCCGTCAGAGATTGCATGTCTGTTTCCGTAAAGACAAAACCTCCGGGATTATTAGGCGTATTGATGATGATTAATTTGGTTTTTGGTGTGATGGTGGATTTGACTTTGTTCCAATCAATTTTAAAATCGGGTGCCGATAAAGAGATATACTTGGTAATGCCCCCGTTGAGTTTGATGGCCGGATCATAAGAGTCATAAGCCGGTTCAAAAATAATGGCTTCGTCACCCGGATTAATCAAAGCCGTGATAGCCGTAAATAAAGCTTGTGTAGCGCCGGCAGTTATGGTGATTTCAGTATCGGGATTAATTTTTTTGTCATATAAATTTTTAACTTTTGCCGCAATCGCTTCCCGCAATTCATACACTCCGGGCATGGGCGCATATTGATTTTTATCAGCCAGCATATAGCGGTTTACCAAGTTTATTAATTCACGGGAAACCGGAAAATCAGGAAAACCTTGTGACAAATTGATAGCGCCATAACGATTTGCCAAACCGGACATCACGGCAAAAATGGAGGTTTCTGTTTTGGGTAATTTGCTGTTTATGTGCATTTGATTGGTTATTTATTTGTCGTTGAATGTCAAGTGTCAGGTGTCCGATGTATTATTCTTTTCTGATTTCTGATTTATTTAGATGTTTTAAAAACGTCTCTATATCACACCTTGCGGCTTTTTATTGAGACGCACCACCGGGCGTTTCTACTTGTTATTTGCTGCTAATTTGAGAATTATAATAAGCCGGATTGCCCGTGACTTCTTCGCCTAACCAACCGGGTTTTTCAAAACTTGTATGTTCATCGGGCAGTTCTATTTCCGCTATGGTTAAACCTTCGTTTTCTCCTAAAAATTCGTCAACTTCAAAAAACAGTTTATCATTGACCGGAATATCATAGCGCACTTTTTCTATAATACCGGGCTCCGCCAGTTGCAAAAGCGCTTGGGCATCTTCTGCCGGAATTTCGGTTTCCCATTCAAAACGAGCTGTTCCGTTATTATTAGACTGCCCTTTAATGGTTAAGAAAGCCTTGCCATCTATAATACGGATACGAACCGTTCGTTTCGGATCGCGGTTAAGATAACCCTGAATGATATGATGCACCCGGACAGCTTCGAGCTTATAATCCTCATTTTTGACTAAAAACTTGCGTTCTATTTCTTGCATTTATCCGACTTTTAATCCGTTTTTAACCGGTATATCAGGGGTTAATAAAGACACTTCTTTACCATTTACTACACCCAAAACTAAACATTCACTCATAAAATCGGCAATTTGTTTCGGTTGAAAATTGACAACTGCAATCACTTGTTTTCCAACTAAACCGGCTGGTTCATACAATCGTGTAATCTGAGCTGATGTTTTTTTAATCCCCAAATCGCCAAAATCAATCCATAATTTGTAAGCGGGTTTTCGGGCTTTACCAAAAATTTCCGCTTTGATAATAGTTCCTGCACGCATATCAATCCGTTCAAAGTCAGAAAAATTAATACTTTCTTTTTCCGTCATTTCTCTTGATTTTAATCCATTAAAGCGATATCCAAAACTTCTTCCATTTTTTTGACATAATGGAATTTTAGACCTTTGATATAATCCGGATTGATTTCCGAAACATCTTTACGATTACGTTCCGATAAAATAATTTCTTTAATTTTTGCCCGTTTGGCAGCTAAGATCTTTTCTTTTATCCCACCTACAGGCAAGACTTTACCACGAAGCGTAATTTCGCCGGTCATTGCCAAATGTGGCTTTACTTTACGCCCGGTTAAGGCTGACACCATTGAAGTCAACATAGTAATTCCGGCAGAAGGACCATCTTTGGGTGTGGCGCCTTCGGGCACGTGAACATGTATTTGGTATTTATCAAACACGTCCGGTTCAATACCCAATTGAGAAGCCTTGGCTTTGATATATGCCAAAGCTATTTGGGCAGATTCTTTCATCACTTGTCCTAAATTTCCTGTCAAATGCAATTGCCCTTTACCTTTGGCTAAAATGGACTCGATAAACAAAATATCTCCTCCGACGCGCGTCCATGCCAATCCGGTTACAACGCCCGGCACTTTGTTGTCTTCGTATTCCGCTATATTAAATTTTGGTTTTCCCAATATTTTTTCAAGTTCTTTTAAAGAAGGTTTCTTATTATAAGATTCTTCCATAGCTATGGATTTGGCAATATGACGCACCACTTTGGCAATCATTTTATCCAAACCGCGCACACCGGACTCACGTGTATAAGATTCTATGATTTTTTTAAGTTGTTTTTTGCCCAATTTCAAATCTTTTTCTTCTAAACCGTGGGCTTTTAGTTGTTTTGGTAACAAATGTCGTTTGGCAATCTCAATTTTTTCTTCAATTGTATAGCCTGAAATAGGGATCACTTCCATGCGGTCGCGTAATGCCCATGGAATATCATAAAAATAGTTAGCTGTCGCAATAAACATGACACGGGACAAATCATAACCAATTTCGAGAAAATTGTCATAAAATTCGCTGTTTTGTTCCGGGTCTAAAACTTCCAACATAGCTGACGACGGGTCACCGCGGTGGCTACTGCCGAGTTTGTCAATTTCATCCAGGATAAAAACC
>JALVEJ010000279.1 GCA_027031025.1 Flavobacteriales bacterium
TACTGTTTTTGTTTTTGTGATGAGTTTGATTTTAGGTCTTTCTTATTCCGATTATACCAGCTCAGGCATTATTTTTAAAGATATTTATTTTTTAGTCGCGTTCTTTTTAAAATTGTTGGGCATCTTTTCTTTCATTTTGTTTTTAGGGTTCCTATTTAAACGTTCTGCAATAGCGCTGGGATTTTTTTTCATCTGGATGATCATAGAAGGAATTTTTTACGGATTATTACGTTGGAAATTTTTCAATAAAGACTTAGCAGGAGACATTTCACAATTTTTTCCTTATACTTCAATCAAAAATTTATTACCGGAACCCATTACACGTTTAAATGCCACTAAAAATTTGAGCAAACAAATAGGCGAGAATATTGATAAATTTGACGGTATACCTTTACAAAATTTTGTCATTGTTAGTATTTGGATAATAACTTTTGTGTTTTTTTCTTACAAAATCCTTAAAAAAAGGGATTTGTGAGTTAAAAAAATTTGTATTTAAATATGATAAGCTTATATTTGGGCTTACAAATACAAATTTGAATGAAAAAAATACTATTATTAATTCTTTTTAGCGCTATAAGCTTATCTTTACAAGCGCAATATGAAGCCGCTCATTGGTTTTTCGGAACCCATACCGGTTTAGATTTTTCAGGCGGTGCGCCGGTGCGAGAACCCGGAGGTCTGATAGATACAGAAGAAGGTTGTTCGTCTATTTCCAATGCCTGTGGTGATTTATTATTGTACACCGATGGCGTAACAATTTGGAATGCCAATCATCAAATTATGCAAAACGGCACCGGTTTGCATGGTGATGCCTCTTCAACCCAATCCGGGATAGTGGTGCCAAAGCCTGACGATAGACATATTTTTTATGTTTTTACGGTTGATGCCGCTTTTAGTGCGCCTTCAACACAAGGTATGCAATATTCCGTAGTTGACATGACCCTTGACGGTGGATTAGGCGGTGTGGTTGCCGGACAAAAAAACATACAACTGGTCAGACATGCCAGTGAAAAAGTTACAGCGGTTATCAGCTCTGATGCCAGTTCCGTTTGGGTGATTACCTTAGCGCCCAGAACAACCGGAAACGTTGCACCATACAATACTATCGGTGATAATATGAATACATTTTATGCTTTTCGTATAACATCATCCGGTGTTTCAAACACGGCAACCGTCTCTCAATTACCGCTTAATATTTTTAATGGTATCGGATATATGAAAGTCTCACCGGACGGTAGCAAAATTGCCATAGCCAATGCCAATGATCATTCGGCTTATCTTCTGGATTTTGACAATGCAACCGGTGTTGTTAGCAACCCTGTGGCTTTGACCTTGAATATGGGAAATAATTCGCCTTATGGTCTAGAATTTTCTCCGGACAGTTCCAAATTATATTTAAGTGACTGGAATGATCGTTTAACCCAATTTGACTTGTCAAACAATAACCAAGCTACTATTATCAGTAGCAATCGTAATTATAGAGCTGCCTTACAGTTAGGTTTGGACGGAAAAATTTACAGACCTTACACAACCGATTACGGTTCCAATCAAAATACAGTGAGTGTTATTGAAAATCCGAATGAAGCGGGAACGGCTTGTAATTACCGGCATCGCTATATCAATTTAGGCTCAGGCATGTTCGTTCACCAAGGTTTGCCGCCTTTTATCCAATCTTACTTTGTTCAAATTCAAGCACCAAATTTTACGGCGCAATTTAACAGCCCTCTGGAAGTTACTTCCAATGAAGAAATAGTCAGTGTAGATTGGGATTTTGGCGATGGCACCACAACTACTACTTACCCCGATAATCCGCCTGACAATACACATTCTCAAACGACTCATATATTTTCATCTCCCGGCACTTATACCGTAACAGCAACTTTACACCTTTTTGTGGGCTGTGACACTACGGTATCACAAGTTTTTATTATCCCGCCCGATGTTGAGGTAGATGTTTGCGGAACCAATATCAGTGGTATTGAAAACACTGATTTGCACCAATTTGACACAAATGTCATTGATAATCTATCGATGACCGGAAACTTTGAAGTGCATTATTTCCTCAATGAACAAGATGCTTTAAACGATCAAAATGAAATAACCGGGTTGTATACCAATACAAGCAATCATGATAAACTAATTTATAAAATCATTAACATTTCAACCGGAGACGCCTATTATGGAACCTTCTATTTAAATATCAATCCTATGCCCGAGATTTTACCTGTTTCTAATTATGAAATTTGTGATAATGATACCGATGGTTTAGCAAGTTTTGATTTAACAACAAAGCTAACGGGAATACTTGGTAGCCGAAGTAATCCGCCTTACGAAGTAAAATTTTATCCAACGCAAGCAGATGCAGAAGCAGACACCAATGAGATAACAGATACTGCAAATTATACCAACATTACGCCTTTTACAGAAACTGTTTGGTATAAAATAACCGATACTAACTCCGGTTGTCATGCTGAAAATTCATTTGACTTAATTGTGCATCCATTACCCGAAATCAATATGGATGACACTTATTTGTTTTGTATAGGCAGTTCTATTCAAATAGATGCGCCTTCAGGTTTTGCAGCTTATCAATGGTCAACCGGTGATACAACCCAAGATATTTTGGTCAATACGCCGGGCGATTATACTGTTACCGTTACCGATGTCAATGGTTGTACCAATAGCAAAACCATCACCGTTAATGCTTCGGATGTGGCTGTGATTGATGAGGTTGAAATCAAGGATTTTAATGATGCTGATAATCAAATAACCGTTCATGCAACCGGCATTGGAGATTATGAATATTCTATTGACGGGGTCAATTATCAAGATTCAAATATTTTCACAGGCTTATATCCCGGCACTTATACCGTTTATGTCTCTGACAAAAATGCTTGTGGTGTTGTCAGTCAAGAAGTAGATTTGTTGGGAGCCCCCCGTTTTTTCACCCCAAATGGTGATGGCTTTAATGATTTTTGGCAAGTTATCAATATCACTAAAAAACCGGCATCAGTTATTAATATATACGACCGATACGGAAAACTGTTAACTTCTTTAACTTCAGATAGTCAAGGTTGGGATGGTACCTTGAATGGAAAACCCTTGCCGGCAACCGACTATTGGTATGAAGTTTTAGTCAATGAAAACAATGGCAATACACGCATCAAAAAAGGGCACTTTGCTTTGAAAAGATAATTTTTTTTAAATATTGTGTTTTCATGAATTTACCGGGAAAAAAAGACGGCTCTATTTAAATTTAGTGAGTAACACATACCGTTTCTTAAACAATAATGTCACTCCTTCGGGTATATTCAACTTTTAAGAATCCTGTTTGATTAGGCTATGCGCACTATAAAAAAATAAAATTTTCTTTTAGTCCCGTCCAGGTGTCCAGCATCTAGAATTATAGTGTCATTGCAATCCCATAAATCTCCAACGCAGCGACTATATAATATTTCAATAATGCATGTTATACCAATTCTAAAGATAAAATAGTCTAAAAATAATTTGGGTCTATATCGATTTAAGTGGGTAATAATAATATCTCAAATAATAATGTCCCCCGACATTTGTCGGGGTCAAAGACTTTGTTTTATTGTTTTCTTATAATAATGTCAGCCCTTCGGGCTTATTTGATAAACCCCGAAGGGGTGATATATTTATAGAAAATTTATGACGTTAAAAACATAAACCTCGTAGGGGTGAAATAATATTTAAAAAAATAATCGCCATGATTAAATGATTCTTGAACCTAATTTATTATTACCCACACAAAACAACATAGAGCCAATAATTTGATATCCCCGACTACAGTCGGGAGTAAACAATACCGATACTACTTGAAAATAATTCAATTTGTTGAACTATATTGAATATGCAATATAAGTTCAATCTATTGGATTATATTGAATGTGTAGCGGAATAAAGCTTAAAAAACCTTAATTTTTCTTAAAAATGTCTATTTTTACTTTTTAAAATTTTAAGAGTGTGACTGGTAAAAAATTAAATATTACAATAATTTTTTCTTTAATGATATTGTTGAACTTTGTTTCATGCAAAAAAGATTCCAAGCCCCCGTTACATATAGAGTCCGTAAAAAAAGAGGTCTTTAAATATCCGATCAAAAAACGACTTGCAAAATGGGACAGCTTGATTAATTTATACCGGTCTGACGATTTGTCTTTAGCTTATTTGCTTTTTGAAAGAGGTTCTGATTATTCTTCATTAGATGAAAATAATAAAGCTAACAATGATCTTGAAAAAGCATTAGAAATTTTTAAAAAATATCATTTAAAAGAAATGATGGCAAAAACCTATGTAAATATGGGTATTTCTTATGCTTTTGCCGGAAAAAAAAATACCGCTACACAATATATTTTTAAAGGGCTTGATTTAGCATTAGCTTTAAAAAAACCGGAAATCATCAGTCGTGCCTACGGTGAGTTGGCACATATTTATTACTTGTATGAAAATAAAGATAAAGCAATAGAGTACTTAAAAAAATCCGGAAAAATGTACCAGCAAATGAAGGATACCGAAGCCATTTCTGCTACCTATAATAATATTGCCATTTTGTATCAAGAGCAGAACCGGTTAAAAGAAGCGATTGAATATACAAAAAAATCTTTAAAACTTAAAGATAGCGCTAAAACGGAACCACTTTATTTATTGGAAGGTTATAACAATTTAGGCGCATTATATTATGCATATACCCATGATAAACAAAAAGCCTTTAAGTATTATAGAAAAGCTTTGAAAATAGCGCGTCAACATCAAATAAAACCGGTGTTGATTTATCAAAATTTAGTAGATTTATACGAAGACATCGGTAAAATTGACTCTGCAAAATATTACATAAATCAAATATTGTCCTATAATATTGATAATAATCAAACAAAGATCAATCTGTATGACAAACTTTTATATTTTGATTTGATGCAAAAAAAAGACACGGAAGCTTTATCTTTATTAAAAATACGCGATTCATTATATAAAATTCAGCAAAAAATTATCAATGAAGAAAATCAAAAAACCATTGAGAGTAATATGGCGCTTTTAAACGAACAAAAACGTTTGGAGCAAGCCCGACAACTTAACAAAAAAAACCGGATTATATTTATTTTTATAATTGTCATTTTTCTATTGGGATTATTAATTTCTTATCAGCTCAACCGCTTGGATAAACTCAGATTTAAACAAGAACAATTTATCTTGGAACAAAAAGTTTTGCGCTCACAGATGAATCCGCATTTTATATTCAATATTCTCGGGTCTATTCAAAACTCATTGATACAAAACAAACCAATTGTATCCGCAACTTACTTGTCAAAGTTTGCACAGTTGATTCGTCAAAATTTTGATTATATCCAAAAAAAACAAATCTCATTAAAGGAAGAGCTGGATATGCTTCGGAATTATCTCGATACCCAAAAATTCAGATTTAAAGATAAATTTAATTATCATATCTATCTAGATGAACAATTGGTAAAAGAACAAGTTTTTATTCCACCTATGATATTACAACCACTTGTAGAAAATGCTATTGAACATGGTTTTCATAATATTTCTTATCAAGGGGTTTTAAACATTAATATTTATAAAAAAGACGATAAAATTTGTTTTGAAATCATTGACAACGGAAAGGGTTATTTACCTAAAAATGATTCCAAAGAACATGCTTTGGACATTCTGAAAAAACGGTTGCGTTTGTTTGGCAAAGATGTTATCGAAAGTTTTAAAATAGAACGATTATCACAAGGCACAAAAGTCAGTTTTTGTTTTAATTTAGATACTGCGAATATAAAATTTTAACATAAAAGAAAAAAATACCAAGTAAAAAGTTTTAAATTTATAAAAAAATATTATCTTGCACCCAACACAGACAAATAAAACACACAATGAAAGTTCTTATTGTTGAGGATGAAGTTGATGCCCGAAATGTTGTGAAATATCTGCTATCTCAGTTTTTTCCTCAAATTGAGATTATTGGTGAAGTCGCATCTGTTTCTGAGGCAAAAAAAAATATTAAAAAAGAAAAACCCGATTTAGTTTTTCTGGATATCCGGTTGGAAGATGGTTCCGGTTTTGATCTTTTAGAAAGTTTGCAGCAGATTGATTTTCAAATTATCTTTACAACGGCGTATGATAATTATGCCATTAAAGCCATTAAATTTTCTGCCGCTGATTATTTACTCAAACCTATCAATCCGGAAGAATTTAAACAAGCCGTAAATAAAGTATTAACCAAAAAACAAGAGTTTCGTCAATGGCAAAAACTCAAAGAATCTCAATCCGGTGAAAATAATCAAAGTATTGCAGTAAAGACCGCAGAACAAACTCACATTATCCCTATAAGTGAAATTATTCGTTTAGAAGCCGACGGCTCTTACACTTTTATTATAACTGAAAACACAAAAATTTTGGCTTCAAAAAATTTAAAATATTATGAAAAAACTTTGCCCGAAGAGGTTTTTATCAGAACACACCAATCACATTTGGTCAAAAAAAAATCAATAAAAGGCATAACCAGAGATGGCAAACTGATTTTAAGCAATAATGATATTGTTCCGGTATCGTTTAGAAAGAAATCCATTGTTAGAAATTTACTGAAAAATAAAAATTAACAGCACTTATTAATTATTTTATTGCACTTATAAATCAAAATTGTATTAACCATAAATTTAACCTTATATTTGTGCTATAAATTTATTATGTTTGTTTGTGTGATAAATTTGTTTGTGTTAAAAAGCACGTTGATGATAATCAGCGTGCTTTTTTTATTTGTAATTTTGACAAAAACAAACAACCATAGCCATTATGATTTTTGATAACATCTTGCAAACTATAGGTAGTACGCCTTTGGTCAAAATAAATAAACTCAATCCCAATAAAAATGTAAGCATTTCTGCCAAAATAGAAGGCTTTAATCCGAGTGGCAGTATTAAAGACCGGATTGCCCTTAAAATGATTGAACAAGCCGAAGCCGAAGGGCAGTTAACCAAAGCAAAAACTATTATCGAAGCCACTTCGGGCAATACCGGTATCGGCTTGGCAATGATTGGCGCTGTTAAAGGTTATCCGGTTGAAATAGTGATGAGTGAAGCCGTTTCTATAGAACGCCGAAAACTCATTGAAGGTTTTGGCGCCAAAGTGATACTTACCGACAAAACCAAAGGTACCGATGGCGCTATTGAAAAAGCAAGAGAACTGGTTAAATTATATCCTGAAAAATATTTTATGCCGGACCAATTTTCAA
>JALVEJ010000280.1 GCA_027031025.1 Flavobacteriales bacterium
TTTGGTCACCTACCCGAGAGCTATGCGAATAGCCGCCGCTTTGTTGGACGAAGGTAAAAAAGACGAAGCAGCCGTCATCTTATTGAGAGCTTTGAATACTTTGGTAATGGAAAAAATAGATATGCCGTTACCTGTATTGCGAGCTGAAGAATTTATCAAATTAGGTGCGGCCGCTATGTTATCCGACGATAAAGATAAAAAAGAAGTAGCACTGCTTTATTTGGACAACGCTGACTATCAATTGCAATTGGCAGACGCCATGGGATACGGTAAAAAAGATAAAGAATACAAAGAATTGGCCGATGCTATCAAAGATTTGAAACAAACCATTACCGAAAACAAAGAAAGTAAAGGTAAATTTGAAAAACTGTCTGAAAAAATCAAAAACTTTAAAGAAAGATTGTTTTTCAAAAAACGTCAAAATACCAAACGGGATACTACCAAAACGGATAGCATCCAAAAAATGAAGTAATTAAAACATCATTCTTTTGAATATGTTTGTTTACAATATTTACAGCCGGATTTTTAAAGTCCGGCTGTAACTTTTTTAAGACAAATTGTCATTAAAAAAGACAATTTTAGTTATGATAAATATTTGGAATACAATTTGATAACTATTTAATAAATCAAGTTTAACAAAAAAACAAGAAAAATGAAAAAACCCGCCAAAAGTAAAATGACCGACCAAGAAATGCAACAAAACATCAACGAAACGATGACAGAGGATTTTAAGGTCAAAACCACCGATGATACTCAAAAAGCATTAGCTATTTTAGATCAAACCAGGGAAGTGGTCGATGCCATTACAAAAGATGATAAAGAAAAAGCCATAAAAAAACTGGCACATCTTATCGGTGAATTGGAAATTTTAATGACCAAAAACCCGGACGTTTCGTTAATCCCCGTTAATGTCGGTTATGAAATAAGAGATGCCGTTGTAGATATTGAAACAGCGGAAGCTTTGATTGCAGAAGCCAAAAAAGAATTTGAAGCCGGTTATTACCAAGCGGCAAAAAAGGTTTTGAACACACTCAGCAGCGAGTATGTTATCAGAATTTCATTTTTGCCTTTGGCTACATATCCCGATGCGATGAAAGAAGCGGCAAAATTTCTGGATGAGGATAAAAAAGAAAAAGCATTGATTGTATTACTCGACGCTTTGTATATTTTAGCCGTTCAAGAAATAGCCATCCCGCTACCCGTTTTAAGAGCCGAAGAATATATAAAAGCCGCAGCAATCGTCGTTAAAGAAAAAGATGAAAATTATATTGAAACAGCCGTTGTATTACTCGAAAATGCAGAATACCAACTGAAATTAGCCGATGTAATGGGCTACGGCAAAAAAGATGAAGAATACAAAACGTTGAACACAGCCATATTGGAACTCAAACAAGCCGTTCAAGAAAAATTGGAAACCAACAACTTGTTTGACAAACTCTCGGAAAAAATTAAAAAATTCAAAGAAAGATTATTTTTTGAAAAAGTTAAAGAAAACTGATGTTAAAAAACTTGGGTATTTACTCGGCCGTTTTTTTTCAAGTCATTGTATTTCTATCAAAATTAAACCATGATATGGCATGTTCCGAAGTAACCGAAGCTTCGATACAACCCTCTCCCGACAAAAGTCGGGACGGTACACACAACGACCTGACTTCTAACTTCTAATTTGTTTTTTGTAAGTTTACACAAATAATGACTATGAGTGAAAATTGGCATATCAAGCGATTTGAGGAACTAACGACGCGTG
>JALVEJ010000281.1 GCA_027031025.1 Flavobacteriales bacterium
CCGTGAAATTGAGCGGCGGCAAAAAAGTACAACCGGGGAGGTCTGAGAGACGGCTGTCCGGCGCCGCTCCTGTACCGTAGGAGGTGTCCACATATAACAGCACGGCATGACGGGCCATTGTTGCGTCTAACCAGAGACGGCCTTTATATAAACGGCTGTTTCTTCCTCACGGAGTGTACGCCCGGGGAATGTATGATTCATACTCAACGGCGCGGTTCACCCAATGGAGATAAAAAGGCCGGTACTTCTCCCGGATTTTATTTTCCGGTAAAACATTCTTGATTGCCCATACCTATCCGGACATTTTTAAGCTTTCGGATAACAATGAAGATTGCAAGGATATACGGACATTTACAGGGCTAAGCAAGAATATTTCTTGTAATTATGACGTTTTTTGTATATAATTTAATTATTATACGGAATTCTGTATAATACTATGTTATGCAAAACAAGCGAGGATGGATGGTATGCCACCAAATATTTTTGAATACCATAAGTCTATCACCAGAGAGTTTGAAATACTAAAGGATAGGATTGGGCAACTTATTTCCCATAACTTGACCCAGGGCGAGTGGAAGGAAGCTATTCTGCGAGCAATCTTGCGTCGTCATCTTCCTGAGACTATAAGAATAGGGCGGGGATTTATTGTTACTCGTGAGCAATTATCTACTCAGATTGATGTTTTAGTTTTAAAACTGGGTAAGCCCACCCTCTTCCAAGATGGTGATTTGTTTATCGTTACCCCTGATGTGCCAGGTGCTATTATTGAAGTCAAAAGCGAAATCCAAGGACCTCAACAATGGCAGGAGGTGAGTGAGAAATTAGCCAGAAATGGGAGAATTTGCCGCGATATAGGCAAAAATAGAACTTGGTTAGGAGTTTTTTCTTATCAAGGTAGTGAACAACAAATCAGGCACGCTCTAGATGCAGTATGTCAAGTATATAGCGAGATGGGTGTAATTATAAATTGTATAACCATAGGGAGTGATTACTTTATTCGTTACTGGGGAGAGGGCGAGCGAGAAATGGGAGATTCAGAAGAAGAAAGCGGTCAGTCAAGATTCAGGGCTTATGAATTGACAGACCTATCGCCGTCTTATTTTGTTGGGAATTTAATTGATGCTATGTGCAATGTTGACAGATGGGAAACAGGATATACGTGGTTTGCTCACGAACGAGGAAAGCGGAGGGGTGGGCGCTTAATAGCAGAAAAAATTATCGAAAACAGAGGCAGTGTTTCTCATTGAAAAAATTTTTGCCTAACCCTGCGTGCAGCGGACGGCTTCGCCTCGCTTTGCTCGGCTCGCCGTTAGTCAAAAAATTAGATGATATAGGTATAACCAAATGACCGAATATATAATTACCCTTCTAGAAAATTATGGATTTATTAAAAATGGACGAATGAATAACGCACAAATAGAAGAATCTACATTTAGTGATCTTATCGGTTTTTGTGAAGAGTTTTCTCAAATTACCTCTTATAAAAATTATAATCCTGAGACTACAATTTATACACATTCTGCATCACTTCCTTTAGGTGGAAATAGAACACCTTGCTCTAGTTTAAAATGTCGAGTATCTAAAGTGAAAAAAATGACACAATTTGCGGCATTGGTAGTGTAACAGATTTTGTGTAAATAGTGGGAAAGGGAGGGAGCCCGTAGGGCGACCGACCTTTCCCACTTACGCCCTCGATGCTACCTGTCCGAGAGCTGTTTCATTCTTGTGTAAAATACATTT
>JALVEJ010000282.1 GCA_027031025.1 Flavobacteriales bacterium
ATCGGAAAAATGTTTGCTTTGCTTTATAATTTGTGCCATGGGTGTATCCTCTCCCTGTGCCATTAGATACAGCTCATTGATAAGCCGCCGCTTCATTTCGTTGGCGGCCTTGTTGGTAAAAGTTACGGCCAGGACACGGTCGATTTCACCGGGTTTGCGGCCGGGCTCAAAGAGGATGCCCAGCAAATCCCTGACCAAGCCGAATGTTTTTCCCGAACCCGCCGAAGCATTGTATATACGAAAAGCCATGAAATATTTTGTTGCTTGAATGATTTTATCCATAAAGGTAAAACTTTTTCCTTGTATGGAATAACAAAATTTTTTATATATTTGCTGTATTCAAATAACCCTAAAAACAACTTGTTATGAAAAAACTATTGATTTTATTCCTTTTTGCGGGATTGGTGTTTTCGACCACTTCCTGTAAGAAAAAAACATGTCCCGAGCCGGAAAAACCCAAAGGAATCGGTACGTGGAAAGTATCGAGCGTAAAATATGATGATGGTGCACCAATTACAGATCCAAGTGAATCAGCATGTCTTTCTAATGATGTTTTGGTACTTGGTGAAGATCAAAAATCAGGTTCGTGGACATGGGCTTATTATTTGGAAAATTCATCCACATGTGGAAGTTTGGATTTGCAAATTGTTAGTTGGGCCGAAAACTTTGAAAAGAAAAAATTATACATATCCGAAAGTGATGGAACAAATGTATATGATGATGCGTTTGATTTTATTGATGAAACCCACATCAAGCAAACTCGTGTAGCTGGAATTAATGCTAGTGGAACTGCATATATTATAATGGAATTCCAATACGAAAAGCAATAAATTATTTACATTTTAATTTACATATTACCAGAAAAAACCTCGCCAGTGGCGAGGTTTTTTTAATTTAAATTCAGAATAGAAGAAAATTACCATGATAATCATGAATTGAAAAAATTTAAGTTTGCTAGCTTCGTTTAATTCCAAATTTTTTGTGATTTAAACTGACAAGATGTTTTTTTGCTTTGAAGGTATTTCTATTATTGGAAAGTAAAGCCTGTTTTTCTAAACCTAGATGAAGAAATCATTTTTCACCATTAACCTTATTAAATAAGTTCAAACGAAATAATTTGGTGTTTCAATTCCTTATTAAAATATCAACCAAGTTTTAGAGAGCATGCAATAGGTTGGGCGGCATATTTATAACAAACTTTAAAATGATGGTCTCGTAGGATAATAAATGCCAGAGTTATGTTTGGAAAAATACTTTAATGAACAAAATAACCTAGAAAAATCGACAAGGCCCCAATTTCAATTTCTTTGATAAACCATTGAAATGATGATGAATGTTGTTTTTGCTGGATATTATTTTTGTATCTTGCTGCCGACCTGTTAAAACAACCCAACTATGAAAATAGGAACCATAAAGGAAACCCGTCCCGGCGAACGCCGCGTGGCACTCACTCCTTCGGTGGTGCGCGACCTTACGGGCAAAGGTTTCCAAGTGCTGGTGGAATCCGGCGCAGGATTGGATGCCCACTTCCAAGACGATGAATACCGCGAAGCGGGTGCCAACGTAACTTCCAAAAAGGAAGTATTCGAACAAGCGGACGTAATTGTCAAAATCAATCCGCCTTCCGACGAAGATTTAACCCTGTTCCGCAAAGGCCAAATTTTTGTGGGGCTCCTGTTTCCCTACAACAATCCCGAACTCACTAAAACCCTGGCCGGAAAAGGCGTTACGGCCTTTG
>JALVEJ010000283.1 GCA_027031025.1 Flavobacteriales bacterium
CGTTAAAGTTGTACAGTTATTGACACAATCTACTGTCACTTCCGGTCCTGCTTCCAATAGGTCGCATTGGGAATAAAGTTGGAAAAAACTTAAAATTATAAAAATACTGCTTATTATTTTTTTCATCGTTATCCTCATTTATTTGTGTTGTGACCAAAAATATGCAAAAAAATGTATTTTTGTTTTTAGAATATTTTTAAATTTCAAATTTTTAAATTTTTTACAAAAAAAATGTATTTTTTTTACGATAAATATAATAAGTATGAAGCCGGATGTGATGAAGCCGGCAGGGGTTCGTTAGCCGGTCCCGTAACGGCTGCTGCTGTAATTTTTGATTCAAAATATAGAAATAAATGGATAAATGACAGTAAAAAACTTAGTGAACGGGACAGAAATGAATTAAGGTTGGAAATAGAAGAGGCGGCTTTGAGCTGGTCGGTTGCGTTTGTAGAGCCGGAAATAATTGACAAGATAAATATTTTAAACGCTTCGATTTTGGCGATGCACAGGGCTTTGGATAGTTTGAAAATCAGGCCTGATTTTATTTTGGTTGACGGCAACCGTTTTAAACCTTTTAAAAATATACCTTTTAAAACAATTATTAAAGGAGATGGTAAATATATGAGTATTGCGGCGGCATCCATTTTAGCTAAAACCCACAGGGATGCCTATATAACAAAACTGCATAACGAATTTCCACAATATGATTGGCTCAACAACAAAGGATATCCGACAGCCAAACACAGAGAAGCAATTGCCAAGTACGGTATTACCATTCATCACCGTAAGAGTTTTAATTTACTGCCTCCCGAGCAATTAAAATTAGATTTGTAAATTTGTTTTTTATTCTTGATTATGATTAAAGGTTTTTCTTTTTTGACAATGATTTTTCTGTTGCTGTCGGTAAATTTATCGGCACAAGAGAGTTTGCAAAAACGTTTGGAAAAAAAAAGAAAAGCACTTCAAGACGAAATATTACAAATCAACCGTCGGTTGTTAAAAACCAAACATACAGAATCGGATGCCTTGATTGAATACCGGCAAATTAAACGAAAGATTTATATCCGTCAAAAATTGATAAAAAATCTGCAAAACGAAATAAATCATCTCAATTGGCTTATAAAACAAAATGAAAAAAAACGAAAGGCACTAAACAAAGAGTTAGAACAATTGAAAGCCGATTATGCCAAAATGATTAGAAAATCCTATAATACCCGTTCGAGACAGGATAAATTGTTTTTTCTTTTTTCATCCGAAAGTTTTCAGCAAGCTTTTAAGAGGGCGCAATATTTAAAACAATATGCCAAATACAGGCGCGAGCAAGCAGCCGAAATAGAGCAAAAGAAGAAGGAATTGGCGGCTTTGAACGAAAAATTGTTAAAAGACAAAGCGGCTAAGGAAAAATTATATCAAGAATATCTCAAAGAGACAGAGCAAATAAAAAAGGAACAACAAAAACAATTGGCGGTTGTTAACAAGATAAAAAAGAAGAAAAATTATTATCTCAAATTGATAAAAGCCAAACAGCGTGAACAAGCCAAGATAGACCGGATGATTGAAAATTTGATAAAAAAAGCCATTGCAAAATCTAACCGGAAAGTCAAAAAATCATTAAGGCATTCATCCAAATTCTTTTTAACGCCGGAAGGTAAAAAATTAGCAAACAAATTTTCCGCCAATAAAGGTGCATTACCTTGGCCTGTAAAGAAAGCCTATATTTCACGCAGGTTCGGAA
>JALVEJ010000284.1 GCA_027031025.1 Flavobacteriales bacterium
CCTGGAGTGTTTGCTGGATTAGATCTCTTATTTTTTGTTTTACTTCGTTTGGGTTATACTTCTTTTCCATGGTGTCCACCTCCTATGTTGGCTTTTTTTATTTTTACACACTTTGGTGGACACTCCCAAAACATCAATGCATTAAGATATGCTTTAGCTATTGTTTTTAGTCCGACAAATATCCCTACTGATTTTGGATACTTTTAGATAAGAGTACCATCCCGGTTTTATTTTGCTTGAGATTTTATAACGAAAATAAATATGTATTTATTCCGATTGTTCCTTTCATGATACCTATTTCCCTTTTTTATTCCTTTCGGTAGGTGTCCGCCTTCTTTCTGAACTCATACATCATCTACTTATTGACCCACTACTTACATCTCTAACTAAGGAACTATCATGTTAATATCAACCTAAAATAATTTTAATCGGTATGCAGTTTACTTTTATATAGGATCAAATACATACCAATTAAAAATAGAATTATACATATTACTTGTATCCATGTAATAGGAATATTATTAAAGATAAATACAACTGGAGTAGTAGCTCTAATAAATTCTACCAAAAATCTAAATAGGGAATAAGATACCATAACAAACCCTATAGTGTTGATACGTGTAGTTTTAGTTAGAATAAAAGATATAATAAACAAAACGAAATAACCTACTGATTCTATTATTTGTGTAGGCCAGAGTGGTATATTTAGGGGTGCTGCAGATTTAGGATCGGTAAAGATAATAGCAAACTCATGACTGCAGAATTTTCCATAACAACAACCTGCACTAAGACAACCAAATTTTCCCATAGATAACCCCAATAACATGGCTAAAGAAAAAGTTTCCAAGATTTTTTTACAGTGTTTCTTTTCTCGTTTACAATATAAAAATATATATAAGGAAACCCCCATAAATCCCCCAAAGAAACTAAAACCAGAGGAAAAAAAGGATAAAATATAATCTAAGGAAAGACTCTTTCCAGAAAGGTAAGATTCAGGATGCTCTATAACATTTACTAATTTTGCTCCTATAAAACCAGTAAAAAGAGATTTAAATAGTAATTTATCGATTTTTTCTTCATTGAGATATTCTTTTAATTGATGTTTTATAAACAGATAGGATATATAAATAGAAAGAGCAACAAAGAAACCATAGCTATATATTTTTACACCTAATATGTCTATAATAACAGGATGCATTTTAACCTCCAAATTTTATTTAATGGATTATAGATTATATAAAATAACTCAGTTTATTACCTAAAAGGAAATCTTCACAGAATACAGAGAAAAAAATCTGTCTCTGGAGAGGAGAAATGGAAAAAAAAGTAATAATCATATACTGCATAGCAGATGGTACATTAAAACTGATTAAAACGAAAATGACCCTTAAGCAAAAATGAACTCAAGCGAAATACTTACAACTGTTGTAATAGAAAGGGTATTTAGTTAGGAAGTAGATAAAAAATTCCACCTAACAAGAACTAAAGCCAAAGCCCTATATAAAGCTCTAAAAGATTCAGCATAAGCTTTTGTTTTTCTCTTAAACATTGCCAGTTTATCCCTTATAACAGAATGCAACCCTTCATTCCAATTTGTTAGACCAAACTTCTTCTTTTTCCTATTCCTGAGGTTTTCGTAAATATGATACCCATCTGTATGAACCTGTTTGTATTTTGGTAGCTTTTGCTCTAAAAGGTAAAATGTTTCTTCTGTTCGTTTACCTATCTCAAAAA
>JALVEJ010000285.1 GCA_027031025.1 Flavobacteriales bacterium
GTTTTTGAAACAAAATTGCTAAAATTCCCGCGAAATTTTCACCAAAATGCTAAAAAACTTCTTTTTTACGATTTTAATCTTTCTGTTGAGCGCGGGGATTTTTGTTTTTACACTGACGCAACTCGATCCACTCGCCGAACAAGCCAATATCGCTTTGATTGTTTTTTATATCTCACTTTTTTTGGGAACCGGCTCATTTTTTACCTTGTTGGCTTTTTTCTTGAACGAAATTTTCGCGAAAGAAAATCTGGGCGAAAAGGCGTTTTTCACCGCCGCCCGTCGCGGAATTTTGATTGCGTTTTTTGTGACCGTTATCGCGCTTTTGCAAATGTTACGCCTCTTGGGAATTATTGAAGCGGTCTTATTGTTCGTCTTTTTGGTAATTGTTGAACTTATTTTTTTGTCAGTTGGAAATAATTAAGCTAGAATTTTTTTGTTTTGAAAAATTTCGCGGGATTTTTGGGACGAAAATATTCATCCCCTACATGTTAACTATCTAAAAAAATGCCACAAAGAACCAAAATCGTTACCACTATCGGACCGGCTAGCCAAAGTCCGGAAATGATGAAAAAACTCATTCAGGCGGGCGCGGATGTTTTTCGACTAAATTTTTCGCACGGAAGTTATGAAAGTTATGAGAAAATGATTGCCGATATTAAAAAAGTTCGCGAGGAATTAGATGTTCCTCTGCCGATAATTCTAGATACCAAAGGTCCGGAAATCCGAACCGCTGATGTGGAAGAAAAAATTGTTGTTAAACCGGGTGATAAAATAACTTTTACAATTAGCGATGAGCCAAATCCCGCGAAAAATCACGTTAGTTATGATGGTTTAGTTAAGGATACGGAAGTTGGCGAAAAAATAATGCTCGACAGCGGTTTGATGAGTTGTAGGGTTATTGAAAAAACGGACACGGATGTCGTTTGTGAAATGATTACGGGTGGTGAAATTGGGTCACGCCGACATATTAATTTACCAGGAAAAGATATTTCTCTGCCGTCAATTACCGAAAAAGATTGGGCGGATTTGGAGTTTGGAGTGAAACATAATTTAGATTTTTGCGCGATGTCTTTTGTGCGGCGCGCTAGTGATATTCGCGAGTTGAAGGAATGGCTGAAAAAGAAAGGTTCAAACATGAAAATTATCGCGAAAATTGAAAACAAGCTGGCAGTAGATAATTTAGAAGAAATTATCGCGGAAGCTGATGGAGTGATGGTTGCTCGCGGTGATTTGGGAGTGGAATTGCCTTATTTCAAAGTTCCCAAAATTCAACGAGAAATCATTAATCTTGCGGCGAAATATTGCAAACCGACAATCGTGGCGACTGAAATGCTTGATTCAATGATTGAAACACCTTATCCGACTCGAGCCGAAGTTTCTGATGTTTCTACCGCTGTTTTTCAGCGGACAGATGCGACAATGTTGTCCGGAGAAACTGCCGGCGGGAAATATCCCGCGAAATCTGTGGAAGTAATGGCGGAAATCTTGAACGAAGCAGGAAAAAATGTCTTGGAGAGAAAGAATTTCCGTGATTTGCTAATTGCCAATGATCACCAAGCCATGGCGAAAGCCGTCGCGGAATTCAGTTATAATAATTCGGATATTGAAGCGGTGGTAGTTATTACGAAAAGTGGAAAAACTGCCGAAAGTGTAGCTAATTTCCGTCCACGATTAAAGATTTTTGCTTTTTCTGATAATGAACAAGTTGTGCGACAAATGAATTTGTTG
>JALVEJ010000286.1 GCA_027031025.1 Flavobacteriales bacterium
ATTTTCTTTCGCCAATTCAGTAATTGACGTTTTGTTCGACAAGGCTTGTTCTGCAATCTGTTGACGTTGCTTCTTATCAAGTTGCTTTGCTGGACAAAAAGATGAAGTTTCTTTTGACGACGAGGGGACTAAAGTGCTATTTATTGTAAGTGCAGTCATTTGGCTTTTTTATTGTTAGTGATATTTCATTAAGGATACCAAATGACTGCTCTTAATGTGAGTTTGTTACCTTTTTTTGAACCATGCCCTTCTTTCCCTTCCCTCTTTAACTATAGATACTATTTCATCATGAGATAAATCAAGATTAATTCCTTCAACATCTAGTGGAGATTTTTTAGTTTTTGCTGGAGTTAAATAAAAGGACTCACCATCTCTTTTACTAATGCAAATAATTCCATCTTTTTTTGCTCTATCTAAAACTGAAGCAAAATTATTTCTTGCTTCTGTAAAATTATATTCTCTCATATTTATATCTCCAATGTTTTAATTCCCATTTTCTTAGCTATATTTATTAAGCCTTTGTCTAAGGTAAGTAATGGGCTGCTGGTTTGCTCTGCACATTGTATTAAGTAAGCATCATAAGCATACATTCTAAATTTTTTTGTTATGTGTAGGGTTCGTTCTAATGGCACATCCAAAAATTTAATTGGAATTGATTTATATATCTTCAAAGCTTTCTCTGCATCAAGTAACTCAATTGAGTTGCGTTTGAACATTGCTGAAAAAGCATTACCAATTTCCCAGTGGACTGATATAGGTGAATTTAATGTTGCTCCCACCGTTGCATCTATTATTTTGCTTTTATTTTGTTCATTACTTATTACTGCAATAAGTGCTGATGTATCAATTGTAATATTCATACTCTCTCATTCTTTATCGTAAAAGTACATATGTATAATATAATACATAAGAGAAAACTTGTACAGATGAACATTATTATCGCTAACGCAGAGCTAAAGGGCTTGCCGGATTGCCTGGCACAAAACCAAAATCTGGCACAAGCTCAAAACAAAACTACAAACCGTTGAAAACCGCCTGCGGTAGGCAAGTCCATCTTTAAGCGTATTGTTAGATTTTTTCCTTGTTTTCAGCTAGTTAAAAACTCAGCCCTTTGCATACAGCCAAATTATTAAACACTTTAGCAAACAATTGCTTCAAATCAAACCATAATTTTAAACAACCCATCCCCCCACTTTTTCACATGTTTTTGCTTGTGACGATTTTTATGGTTTATTCAGGTTATTAATTTTTTAATGAGTTTCTCTCCTTAGCCAAATCAAGGTACTTCAAAATAAAATAAATTTTCCCTCTTCTTTGACCAAATCGAGGCATCTGTAAAACAAAAAGATAACGCCTAAAACGCACACTAAAAAAAGTAACCAGACGCACGAACCGACCAACTTGACCAAAAAGCCAGTAAATAATCAGTGGTTGAAATCTAGGGCATAGAAAAAACAATATTTTGATTAAATTTCAATCATTTGAAAATTAGGTTTTATGAAAGTTGATACGCAATTGAATTAACAGAATAAATATTTCAAGTCATTTATCCAGAAAACAGGTATTCTGCTTCTTTTAAAACATGTTTTTTGACACCCTGTTGAGACCTCAACCTGCCTGCCATTCGCTGGAAACTTCGAGTTTAGTGATAAGTTTAATAAAAGAGCAATCGCCTGAAAAATTGCAGGTGAATTGTTTGCAATAATGCCTATTACTGTTAATAG
>JALVEJ010000287.1 GCA_027031025.1 Flavobacteriales bacterium
TTTACATTATTTTCCCAGAGGCATTCATAAAATTTCGTTTTACAAACGGGATTATAGCGCACCTGTTCCCGGTTTGATAGACACTTATCCTTATGATGAAATCAGTCGGCACAAAACCATAATGGTTCCTGTTGTGGCAAGTAAAGCCGGTATCGTTTACTTGGCATCAAAGGGCTGTATAGAATTTCATACTTGGGCTTCAAAAATTACTGATATTTATCACCCTACTTGGGCTGTTTTTGACTTGGACATTGATGAAGGCTCTGATTTTCAATTAATATTGGAAGCGGCAACTTTGCTTAACTCATATCTTAACGAATTAGGCGTTAAAGCCTTTGCTAAAACCTCCGGTGGGTCAGGCATGCATGTTTATGTGCCGATTAAACCGGTTTACGAATTTAAAACTGTTAAAGATTGGGTCAAACAAATAGGTCAAAAAATGCAAGAACGTCATCCCGATATTTTCACACTACCCCAAAAAGGTAACAAAACCCATGAAACCGATAAAGTGGTCATTGATTATATGCAAAATGTCATTACCCGGAATACGGCAAGCGTTTACACGGTTAGAGCCAACAAAGGTGCGCCGGTTTCAACACCGGTTACTTGGGACGAAGTAACAGCTAAAAATTTTGTGCCGGCAGATTTTAATATCAAAACCGTTCCCGAACGGATAGCCGGTAAGGGAGATTTGTTTAAAGACGTATTGAACTTGCAACAAGAATTACCGGATGTAATACCAAAACCAACTATTAAATGAACATGATTATTTGTTTTGAATTTCGTAGAACTGTCAAGTACGGAATCTAATGATATTAATATCATGTTTGATAGTGTCTTTTGTTGTTGTTTTAATACCACCCGGATAAAAAACAGATTCTAAATGAAATTTTTTCTCAGAATTTTTTCTTGAAAATATAACCAGATGAAATCTTCTGTTTTTCTTCAATTTTACCTTAAATGAAAACTTATTTTGTTTATTTAATATTGACTCATTAACTAAATCATCATTTTTATTAGTGTAAACAAGTAGCTTAAAAATTATATTTTTAAAAAATTCCTTTTCAGTCGGATATTTTTTTCCCGGAATATACGGATGACCCAATAGGGAGTATTTAAGTTTTAATTTGCCTTGAAAAATACAAGAATCCTTATGAAATGCATAATTATTTATTAATCTAATTAGAGAGTCATTTTTTGTTGAAAGGACCGTATTAATCGATTTTAAAGAATCATTAAGTTTAGCAATACTATCATATCGCTTCAATAATAATGCTGTTTGGTCTTCAGAATTATTGATTTCTTTTTCTCCTTGTGTTGAATTGTTACATGAGAAGAAAAGATAAAATAAAACAGTTATTAGAAGAGTTTTTTTAAACATCATTTTTTAAAAACGTTTGTTTTTTTGAGCCTAGTAAATCCAAAGACTTAATAACGAAAAAAACTCAAATCATTAAACTTAAATTTAATCGGAGTACATCTTTAACAATATTTGCAACATATCAATTGCAGCTTCACTAATTTTAGTGCCGGGTCCGTAAATACCGACCACACCTGCGTCAAATAAGAATTGGTAATCTTGTTTAGGAATGACACCACCGGCTATAACCAAAATATCATCCCGACCTATTTTTTTTAGTTCTTCAATCACTTCCGGCACCAAAGTTTTATGACCGGCAGCCAATGAGGATACGCCAAGTATATGTACATCATTTTCAGCGGCTTGTTTAGCCACTTCTGCCGGTGTTTGAAACAACGGACTAATATCAACATCAAATCCGATATCGGCGTAAGCTGTTGCTACTACTTTTGCCCCACGGTCATGTCCGTCTTGTCCCATTTTGGCAATCATAATTCGTGGCCGGCGTCCTTCTGCTTCGGCAAAACGGTCGGCTAATTCGCGGGCTTTTTTAAAGCTGTCGTCATTTTGAATTTCGTTGGCATACACTCCTGATACAGTTTGAATTTGCGCTTTATATCTACCAAAAACCGCTTCGAGCGCATCGGAAATTTCTCCCAATGTTGCTCTGGCTTCGGCAGCTTCTACTGCCAAAGATAATAAATTTTCGCTTCCGTCACGAGCGGCTTGAGTTAATCTTTTAAGAATGTCTTTGACTTTAGCATTATCACGTCCGGCTTTGATTTTTTGCAGTTTTTCTATTTGGGTCTGTCGCACTAATTCATTGTCAATTTCAAGAATCGGTATGGGGGCTTCTTTATCCAATTTGTAAGCATTGACTCCTACAATTATGTCTTTTCCGCTATCGATTCGCGCTTGTTTTATGGCAGCAGCTTCTTCAATGCGCAATTTTGGAATCCCTTTTTCAATGGCCTTGGTCATACCGCCCAAACTTTCTACTTCTTGTATCAATTCCCAAGCTTTATGCGCTATTTCATCGGTCAATTTTTCCACAAATTTACTGCCGCCCCACGGATCAACGGTTTTTGTGATAAAGGTTTCCTCTTGAAGAAAAATTTGCGTATTACGGGCAATTCGTGCCGAGAAATCCGTAGGGAGTGCAATGGCTTCATCCAAAGCATTGGTATGCAAGGATTGCGTTCCGCCAAAGGCAGCCGCTGCCGCTTCAACCAAAGTGCGCATCACATTGTTATACGGGTCTTGCTCGGTCAAACTCCAACCACTGGTTTGCGAGTGTGTTCGCAGTGCCAATGATTTCGGATTTTCAGGATGGAACTGCTTGACGATTTTTGCCCAAAGCATGCGGGCAGCACGCATTTTGGCTATTTCTTGAAAGTGATTCATCCCTATCCCCCAAAAAAAAGACAAACGCGGTGCAAACCGGTCAATCTTCATACCGGCTTTGAGTCCTGTTCTGATGTATTCCAATCCGTCAGCCAAAGTATATGCCAATTCAATTTCGGGCGTACCTCCGGCTTCTTGAATATGGTAACCGGAAATACTGATAGAATTGAATTTGGGCATATATTTGGCGGTAAACTCAAAAATATCGGAGATAATTTTCATAGACGGTGTTGGAGGATAAATGTAAGTATTTCGCACCATAAATTCTTTGAGAATATCGTTTTGAATAGTTCCGGAAAGTTGTTGTAAATCAACACCTTGCTCCTTAGCTGCCACAATATAAAACGCCATTACCGGCAATACGGCACCATTCATGGTCATAGAAACCGACATTTGGTCTAGTGGAATGCCGTCAAACAAAATTTTCATATCTTCGACGGTATCAATAGCCACACCGGCTTTACCGACATCGCCTTTAACACGTGGATGGTCGGAGTCGTAACCGCGATGTGTAGCCAAATCAAAGGCTACTGATAAACCTTTTTGACCGGCTGCCAAATTGCGTTTGTAAAAAGCGTTACTCTCCTCAGCTGTTGAGAAACCGGCATATTGACGAATGGTCCAAGGGCGACGAACATACATTGTAGAATAAGGACCTCGTAAATAAGGAGGTATGCCTGCCGCAAATCCTTCGTGTGGATAAGTTGTTTTAACGGGTTTATTTCGGTTTATGTTAAGTGATTGAAAATCTTTTCGTTTATTACGCATAGCTAGTTAATGTAGGGCAAATATATTTAAAATTAGAGTTTTTTCAGTACAAATCATATTTAATAATTTGTGCTAAATCGTCATAGTTTTTAAAAGGCACAAATTTGCCTTCTTTGACATAAGATACTTTACCGGTTTCTTCCGATACGATTAAGGCAACCGCATCCGTATTTTGGGTGATGCTGATAGCCGCCCTATGACGCAAACCGTAAGTTTGGGGCAATTTGATATCGCCGGAAATAGGCAACACCGTTCGTGTGGCAGTAATTCTGTTACCTTCTATAATAACGGCGCCATCATGCAAAGGCGAATTTTTAAAGAAAATGCTTTCGAGAATAGGGGCATTGACTTCTATATCCATTTGATCGCCGGTTTGTTTTAAAAAATCCAGTCCGGAATTCCGTTTAATGATGATTAAAGCACCGGTTTTGGTTTTACTCAAATTTTTGACGGCTTTTATAATAGCATCCACATCGGTAGCAGTGCTTTCGTTTTGTTTAAAACCCAATTTATCCATTATTTTTCCCGAAGGATTAAATTTTGATGAGCCAATCATCAACAAAAAACGCCTGATTTCTTGTTGAAACACAATGATTAAAGCCAAAACGCCTAAACCGAGAAATTTACCGAGAAGCTCAGACAACATATTCATTTGCAAATATTTGGTCAACAACCAAATCAAATACAAAATGGCAATCCCCAAAAAAATATTAATGGCGACCGTCCCCTTTATTAATTTATAAAAGTAATAAAGGAGCAATGCCACCAAAAAAATATCGATGAAATCTAATAATCTAAAATGTACAAAATCAAACATCGGTCAAACTTATGGGGTAAAGATAAAAATTTTAGAGCTAAGTTGCTTTTTTGGCAGTGTATTATTTTTTATAAAGGTGTAATAATTCAAAAAACGGTCGAAATTTGTTTGTTTGTCAAAATTTAAATAAATTTTATAAAACATAGTATCATGTTGATTTTCAACACCTTTAATAGTTTTTAAAAGCTCTTTTTTAGAAACATCTGAGTTTAACTTAATACTATCATTTAACACAATTTTATCAGGATAAAAATATAAGTGTAACTTTTTAAATTCCGGATCTGCCTGTGTATATTGTTTAAAATATTTTTCGGAGGTATAAATATCCGGTATCAAATTCAAATCGGTAGCTTCGACAAACGATACTTTGTGCTGCAAGCTGTCCATATAAGAAAAATAGAGTTTTCCCTTGCCATCCGAATGTATGGAAACTTTTCGCCGTTTGCTATATAATTTCTTAAAAGCGGGCAATAATTGTTTTAGCGTCAATCTTTTATCAACCGCCACCAACCATTTGGTCGATGAAATGGTTTGCCCCAACTTGATATCGGCTATAGTATCTTCTCCTTCAATTTTTCTTAAAATATAAACAGGCGAATTGTCCCATATTTCATGTAATCCGGGATTGTCGTTAACCGGTATTTTGATGTTTTTGGGCTTACAAGACATAAAAAATGCCGTAAATATGATAAGGTATAAAAATTTCATTTTATCTTTGTGCTAATTTTTGTCAAAGGTATGAAAACGAGTGGAAAGTTGAAAGTTAAATGTTGAATGTTTCCTATGAAGCAGAAATAGAGGTGGCTGAGTTCTGTGAGCGTAGCGAACAGTGTACCGAAGCCCCGACATCGGACCTCCGACAACCAAATAACCGATTAACCAAATAACCATATCATCTAAAATATATGAAAGACTTAAAAATTATCAGCATCTCTGGAAAAAGCGGTTTATTTAAACTGCTCACGACAACCAAATCAGGTATTATTGCCGAATCTTTAAAAGATAAAAAAAGAGTCATGACGCCTTTTACCAATGTGTCGGCATTGGATGAAATAGCCATTTATACCCTTGATGAAGAAATACCCTTATGGCAAGTATTTAAAAAAATTGCTGAAAAGGAAGCATTCAAACCGGCTATTGACCATAAATCTGATAAAAACGCTTTAATATCTTATTTTAAAGAAGTTTTGCCGGACTATGATGAAGAACGCGTCTATCCATCACATATCAAAAAAATTGTGCAATGGTATAATATTTTGCAAGAAACCGACAATTTGAAACCATTTTTAGAAAAAAAAGAAGCTGAAAATCAAGAAGAAAAACAAGATGATTAAAGATTTATTGCAAAGCTTCCCAAGATTTTGCCCGTATTGAAATATACGGCTTTTTTTTAAAAATTTCTCAAATCGAAAAAATAAGTTTGGGTCTATGTTATTTTGTGTGGGTCAAATAAATTAGGTTTAAGAATCATACAATCATGATTATTATATTTTTATATAATTTCACCCCTACAAGGTTTATGTTTTTAACATCATAAATTTTCTATAAATATATCACCCCTTCGGGGTTCAAAAATCTGACATCTGAAATGAATAAAATCCTGTCACCCCTTCAGGGTTTACTAAATAAGCCCGAAGGGCTGACATTATTATAATAAAACAATTAAACAAAGTTTTTAAACCCCGAAGGGGTGACATTATTCTTTGAGATATTATAATATATTACTCACCTAAATCGATATTGAGCCATAAGTTTTTCACTGATACAATAAAAATCAATGCGTTTTTTCTACATTGAAAATTGTTTCTAAATCCAAAAAAACCTGTTAAATTGACATTAAATCTCAAAAAAAATGCTTACTTTGGCAATTTGAAAATTAGCAGGTTCATATGAAAAGATTGATTTTTCTATTCCTTTTGACCCATGCAGTGCTTTGGGGACAAAACAAAAACATCACTATTGATGACATCTGGAATGGTACTTTCCGCCCCGATTATTTGTACGGTTTAAAAGCTATGCCACAATCGGATAAATACTCAAAAATAGACATCAACCGGCAAAAAAGGGCTTACGAAATCGGTATTTATAATTATGCTACGCTACAACGCGAAGCGACCGCTTTTTCAACCGAAAAATTTCCGTTTGTGGGCTATTTTGAATACGAATTTTCGCCCGACGAACAACAAATCATCATCGGCTCAAAAATAAAACCCATTTACCGGCATTCGCGTAAAGGGACTTATTATGTTTACAATCGTGATACAAAAAAATTGGAATTAATTACCAAAGGCGATATTCAAGAACCAAGTTTTAGTCCCACCGGAGATAAAATCGCTTACGTCAAAGATAACAACCTGTTTATCAAAGATTTAAAATCAAATAAAACAATACAAATCACAACAGACGGACTTAAAAACCATATTATCAACGGTATCCCCGATTGGGTTTACGAAGAAGAGTTTAGCTACAGCAAAGCTTACGAATGGAGCAAAGACGGGCAAAAATTGGCTTATGTCAAATTTGACGAAACCGAAGTGCCGGAATTTTCAATGATACGATATGATGAAGCGTTATACCCCAAAGTTGAAACTTTTAAATACCCCAAAGCCGGTGAAAAAAATTCCAAAGTCAGTTTACATTATTACGATTTAAAAACCGGCAAAACCCATACTTTAGATTTAGGCGACTACGAATATATTCCCCGCATACAATGGGCAAATGCCGATTGTTTAACCGCCATTACGCTCAACCGCCTGCAAAATCATATCAAACTATACAAATACAAT
>JALVEJ010000288.1 GCA_027031025.1 Flavobacteriales bacterium
ATACCAGGGTTTCATAGATATTCAGGAATTATTTTAATTAAGTTTGTAATTATTCTCCGATCCTTAAAAGAGGTCGTCGCTGGTTATACTTACCGAGCGCTTATTGTAATTGATGGAACGCTTGTTGAAGAAGTCCACATGTTTGGTGGCGATCACTTCGTTGTCAAACCAATCGGTCTCTTCCAACAAAGCTTCACTTACTTCAAAGATGCGCGGTAAACCGATGGCCGCCAAAGAATTGTTGAGCCGATTCTTAACAAATTCCTTGACGTTGGCAGCCGGCAAGAAATCCAGCTCTCCCTTTTCAAAGATCCAGTCAATTATAGCTTCTTCCGCCTTGTAGGCATCTCGACAAGCTTCAATTATGGTGTTGGTGCACTCTTCATCAAACCATTCCGGATGTTCTTTCTTGATTATGTTGATGACATCAATACCAAAGAGGCCGTGTATTTGCTCTTCTTTAGAGGTCGCTTCCACCGCATTGCTGATGCCTTTAAACAAGTTTTTGTGCTTGTTGAACGACATTATGATCAAGAACTGTGAGAACAAAGAAACGTGCTCCACAAAAAGCGCAAAGAGTAAAATGGCGTGCGCATATTCTCGATTCTCGTTATTTTTGGAAAGCTCAATCACCTTCTCCAAATAATCCACTCGTTTTTGGATGACCGGAATGTCTTTAATGGTGGTGAATTCTTCATTAAGGCCAAGAATCTCCAAAAGGTGTGAATAGGCGTCGGTGTGCCGTACTTCCGACTCGGCAAAAGTGGCCCCCACCGCGCCAATTTCCGGCTTAGGCAATTTCTTGTAAACATCACCCCAAAAGGTCTTAACCGCTACTTCTATTTGGGCGATGGCCAACATAGAGTTTCTGATGGCGCTGCGTTCAACTTCGTTGACGTTGATATGAAAGTCCTGCACATCGGAAGTGTAGTTGAATTCCGTGTGCAACCAGTAGGAGTGCCGAATTGCGTCTACGTATTCGTACAGTTCGGGATATTCGTACGGCTTTAGGTTTTGCCGGCGAGTGAAAATATCCCTCTCACGCAACTTTTTACGTTCGTTGCGATAGATGATGTAAGCTTTGGCGGTATCAAAGTAATCCATTTCCATCAGCGCCTGCTCCACCAGGTCCTGAATCTCTTCCACTGCCGGATTACCGTCAATACATTTTTCTGCTCTCGGATCGCCGGGTTCGGCCGTACCGGCCTGAACACACATCGCCACTACTTTTTCATGAGCTAATTTCGCGACTTTTTTAGCGTCTTCTTGATCACCTTCTTTGGTTTCCGCCAGAGCTTTGGCAATGGCGTTCTCTATTTTGGTGATGTCAAATGGTTGAATGGAACCATCTCGTTTGCGGATATTTTTAATCTCCATACCTGTCGTTATAAATCTTTTAACTGGTAATTTTGAGTAGCAATTTTCACAAATTGCGTACAGACGT
Source organism: Flavobacteriales bacterium (assembly GCA_027031025.1). Classification (GTDB taxonomy): domain Bacteria; phylum Bacteroidota; class Bacteroidia; order Flavobacteriales; family Flavobacteriaceae; genus WGBX01. The sequence goes on from JALVEJ010000288.1 coordinate 1,445, forward strand.
AATCAGTGGAAGAACGACTGCCCGAGGTGGAGACGGCAGTAATTAGGTCTGGGCGCAATTTTTTAAAGGTCGCGACAAACACACACCATACTTTATTTATGGTTGGCAAAGCTCTTCTCTATTTTGTTAGAGGGAGCGTGTGTCTTACCTCCGACACACGATACTTACCTCGTGTGGTTAATTTATATTAACACTTTACCACCCGGCCGACTTCACAGCGGTAACCGAAAAATAAGGATATTTTTGATTTATATGGGT
>JALVEJ010000289.1 GCA_027031025.1 Flavobacteriales bacterium
AAAATCAGCAGGTTCAATATATAATTCTTTTTGTGCTGATTTTTTTAAATGCTTTAAAAATGCACCGTAAACGGATGCTGTATTAGCAACTTTATCTGCACTTTCTAAAAGACTTGCCAATAGGAAAAAATATAAGTTTTCAGAAATCTCATTATTATTTTTCCATTTCTCAATTTGTTGTCTAATAGCATCAATTTTTTTACCATTTTTGTCGGAAAAGTATTGGCGGCCACTACCACTACCTAAACAATAATTTTTATATACAAAACCTTCAATAGGTTCAGTATTGTTAAGTATATCAATGTAATCATCTTTCTCCGGTATCGGCTTATGATTTTCAATGTAGTTTTTGTTTAATACATAGCTGTAATACTCAAAATCATTGGCTATTACTTTTTTTACTGATTTTTTGAAATTTCTGCCAACAATACCTGTTCCTGCAAAAATATCACAAAATATTTTATCGGATAAATCATTGCCAACAACAGAATGAATAGTTGTGTTTATAAAGTCTGAAAGTTTATATTTTGAGCCGATATAATTCATAGTTAATATGTTATTTCGTTAAAAATTATTGTGTTTTGGGTGCAATCAATTGAAAATTCAACGTAACGTAATTTTAGTATATTATTTTGAGCATTGAAATTATTAAAACCATTTATTAAGTCTTGATAACTTTGAGATGATTTATCTGTTATTTCTCTTGAAATTATCAATGGTTCTATATCTGACGGTCTATTTAGTAAATAATATTGTTCAATCCAATCAATATACCTTTGCAATTGAATAATTATTTCAGGATATGCTTCAACAGATTTTAATTCAATCGGGATTACTTTTCTATTTTGGCTACAAATAGAAAGCATTATATCAATTCTTTGCATACCAACACCACAAGAAACTTCATTTCCAATCCATTCAATAGGTTGATTTGTGAACATAGGTAAAGTTTTCAAATTTTGAAGTATATATGCTTGCAAATGGGGTTCAAATTGTTTACCATTGCAATATTTATTTATTAGTCTTGGTAAAATTTTGATTTCTTCTTTTCTTCCATTATATTGAAATGTTTTTTGAGTAGTTTCAATTTGTTGAATTACTTCATTAAAAGTATAAGTTGCACCAGTTAAAACATTTCTGTTATTTTTATTTCTAATTAAATTATTTAATCTTTCACTTTCATAAATTGTAATCATAGTGTTGCCACGATTGCCTTCAATATTTTTAACGATAATTCCTTTTAGTTTGGTCTTAAAGTTTCGTTTTATAGCATCTAAAACATAAAATCCCAAAGGAATAACTTCACTATTTTTGTATATATCTCCAATCACGATTGCAAAATAACGATTTTTCTCTAAAAATTCTATTGAGTTTTTAACTGCTTTTAAAAACATTTTAACAAACTCAGAAAGATTAGAAATTTGTGATAAATCTTCCTTTTTATTTGTGAATTTAACAATATCCATATATGGTGGAGCATTATTACAAACTGAACCTTATTAGATTGTAAATTTTGAATAGGCTTTTCAATTAAAGGTGTAAATAATTTTTCATTAGTTACATCACATTCATTAATTTCAAAATCATCAAAATTACTATGTAACATTTGAGAGTTTACATATTCAATAATTTCTGAATTTATGTCAAAACCAACAAACTTCCTGTTTAATTTTTCACATTCAAAAAGAGCTGTTCCACTTC
>JALVEJ010000290.1 GCA_027031025.1 Flavobacteriales bacterium
AATGACTATTTCTGAATTGCGAGTGCAAAGATAAAAAGCTTTATTTAATAAAGCAAGAAATTTGTTTCTTTTTTCTGATGACACATTCAATTGAGTAGAAGTGTTTTTTTGCTTTTAATATAGATGTATGCATTTATTATTTCTTATCTTTGAAAAAATATTGATGTGACAATAAAAATAAGATGTTATCACATAGTTATATTGTTTTTTAGATAAACGTAATATGAGAAATATTTTAAATATATTATTATTGTTGTTGTTTTTATCTTCTTGTACAACCGAAAAGCCACAATCGGAATTGTCAATTAAAACCACTTGGATTAATCAGACCTTTAAAACTATTAAATATCAAGATTTTCCTAGAATAAAAGCAGTATCTTGGTGGCAAGAACGTTGGGAAAACGAAGATGGTAGTATCAGCGATTTGCGCATTAATTCGTCACAAGAAAGTCTGGATGCTTTTCGTATCGGTATTAATGATGCTTTTTTTCAAACTACAGCACGATTTGATAACAATAAATTACTACCACCGGTACAAGGGGGCTATTTTGCTGCTTTTCCAGATTTTGGAGGTCCGGAAGATAATGTTACGGCACAACGCTTGAATGATTTTGAATCCTTAGCACAAAAACCCGTTACTTGGGCATACTTTTCTGATAATTGGTATAACGATATTCATTTTCCAACTGACGCTGTGCAAACGATTCATCAATCCGGCAGAGTGCCGTTTATCCGGATGATGGCTCGTACGACTTTAGATGAAAATGTTGCCGACCCGAATTACAGTATGCAAAACATCATTGATGGTAATTTTGATGCCGATTTATTGCAATGGTTTCAAGATGCAGCCAATACCGGTTTTCCTTTGTTGGTAGAATTTGGCACAGAAGTCAATGGTGAATGGTTTCCGTGGAACGGTGTGCATAACGGTGGTGCTACCCCCACAAATTACGGTGACCCGAACCTGCCCGATGGTCCCGAGCGGTTTAGAGATGCTTACCGGCATATCATTGATTTATCAAGACAAGCAGGATCCAATAACATTACTTGGTTTTTTCATATCGATGCAGCCGGACAACCCGCAGAATCATGGAACGATTTTGAAAATTACTATCCTGGTGATAACTATATCGATTGGGTAGGCGTCAGTGTTTATGGTGCTATCACCCCGGACGAGACACCTATGTCTTTTGCTGATAAACTCAATTTGGTATATGACCGTATCACAATGATGACGAACAAACCTTTGGTGATACTGGAAACAGGTATTGTTGAGTTTTAATCCGATAATTTTAACGCCCCGGCCAAAATACTTGCAGGGTGTTCACTATCCTTATCAACACCGTCGTGAATTTGATGACGACAACTGGTGCCACTGGCAGCGATACTTTCATCATCTTTGGTTTTTCTTAATTCGGGGAAAAGTTTGAGTTCACCGACTTTCATACTTAAATCGTAATGTTCTTTTTCGTAACCGAAACTGCCTGCCATTCCGCAACAACCCGAATCGAGTAAATTGACTTGATATTTTTTGGGAATAGACAACACAAAAGCACTAATTTGCGGGTCACTCAATGCTTTTTGATGACAGTGAACGTGCAGGGTAATTTTTTGTTCTGCTTCCGAAAAATCATTAGTTTTGATACGTCCGGCTTCAAATTCCCGCTTGATAAATTCTTCAAATAAATAGGTGT
>JALVEJ010000291.1 GCA_027031025.1 Flavobacteriales bacterium
ATGGATAATGTTGACGAATATATTGAAAAACTTTTGAAAGATATTCAAGAAAATCTCTATAATAAAGCTGAAACTTATCGCGATGCTCACATTACAAAAGTTGATGATTTCGATGAATTTAAAGAGGTTTTAGAGCAAAAAGGTGGTTTTGTTGCGGCGCACTGGGACGGAACAGCCGAAACCGAAGAAAAAATTAAGGAATTGACCAAAGCAACCATTCGTTGTATTCCTTTGGATAATGAGTTAGAGGAAGGTAAGGATGTATTAACCGGAAAACCCTCTAAACAACGAGTATTGTTTGCCAAAGCTTATTAATTAATTAGCCAAAATTATTAAAATGTGATAAAATTCATTTATTTAATCAATTAATTTGTCATTTTTTTGCTAATTTTAGCCAATTTTTAAAATTTAAAATTATGAGTGAAGAAAAAAAGAGATATACCGACGAAGAATTACAAGAATTTAAAGAATTAATCAACCAAAAATTAACGCAAGCCCGTAAAGATATAGAAGTCCTTCGTTCGTTGTTGGACAACCACGATATGACACAAACCAAAATTGTGACTTTTGAAGATAGTGCATCCACCTATTCTAAAGAATCTAATTTGAAACTCATCGGACGTTTGGAACGTTTTGTACGGGACTTGGAAAATGCCTTGATTCGTATTGAAAACAAAACTTACGGTATTTGTCGTGAAACGGGCAAACTCATCAGTAAAAAACGTCTGATGGCAGTACCACATGCGACCTTGAGTATTGAAGCTAAAAACCGTCAGGATAGCAAATAATCCTATGAATTTAAAAAAATCTTTATGGTTGGTTTTGGCTGTTTTAGTTTTAGACCAAGCCATTAAAATCTATGTCAAAACCCATTTTTTGCTAGGCGAATATGTAACGGTTTTTGATTGGTTTAAAATTTATTTCGTCGAAAACAACGGCATGGCATTCGGCACTGAATTTGGTGGAACAACCGGTAAATTATTTTTAACCGGCTTTCGTTTAGTGGCTATCGGCGGCATATTTTACTGGCTTTACAGCAGCATTAAACAGAAAGAATCTAAATTATTAATCATAGCTATCAGTTTAATTTTAGCCGGTGCTATCGGCAATATTTTAGATTCGGTATTTTACGGACGTTTGTTCTCAGATAGTTTTCATCATGTTGCCCGATTTATGCCCGAAAACGGTGGCTATGCGCCTTGGTTTCAAGGGCGTGTGGTCGATATGTTTTATTTTCCTCTCTTTGAAATACAATTTCCTCAAGGACTACCACTAATTGGTGGCAAGCATTTCACCTTTTTTGAACCGGTATTCAATCTTGCTGATAGTGCCATTACCATTGGCGTTGCCATTCTCATTATGTTTAACAAGAGAATTTTTGGCAAAAGAGAAAAATTACCATACCAAACGGAAATAGACAAAGTTATAGCAGATCATCATAATGCAATATCTTAAACAGGGCAGACGCACACTTTTTTTACCAAAAATTATTCAAAAAATAACTAATAAAAAGTTTGTTTGAACGCTTATTTTTTTTATATATTATGTTGATAATCAACAATATAACAACATGAAACAAGCGCGTAAATTAATCGGTATTTTTAGCCAAGTACAAGACCCTAGAAGCCATATAAATCAACGTCATAAATTAATTGACATCCTTCTCATCGGAATAATTTCAGTGATTTCTGGG
>JALVEJ010000292.1 GCA_027031025.1 Flavobacteriales bacterium
AAACACGAATACCGCAAGATTTACGAGCATTATTGCAAAATAACATATCGAGAAGGAAAAGATAAGATTTACATCAATCGTGTTTTCGATATGCGACAAAATCCTAAAAAGAATAGATGAAGAATTGAGTAATTTCGCTACCGCACGAGTCCTTTCGTGTGGTAGTTTTTTATACCTGACAAGAAACATTGCATAGAAAATTATTATATTTGAAGCATGGTAATTGTTTGTGATATGTTTTGATAATATAAACCAAACGATGCAATCGTGCGGTAGCGGGGGGGGCTTCGGCACATTCCGTTACATCTTTTGTCGTGACGGAACACTCAGCGACCTATTTTTCAATTCCTCATTTCCTCAAATTGTATGCAGAAGTAAAATCAGAAGTAGTGAAAAAAATATCAAAGACCATAACAATTTATGAAGCAGTTATAATCCTCATTTCCTCAACTCATAAATTCATCATTTCATCAATTCCTCAAATTGAAAGCAGAAACATTGTTTGAAGCAACAAGCAATCATCAAAGTGACAAATAAACTATGAAGCAGGGAAAAATCCTCAATTCATCAAAAAAAAAATCAATCATCAAAACGTTCGAACAACCGGCGGCTCAAATGAAAAAATTCCGTTTCCGTCAGCATTCCTATTAATTTATTATTTTGCACCACCGGCAAGCTGCCTATTTTATGTTCGTCCATTATTTTTATAGCATCTGAAAGCTTTTGATCAGGACAAATAGTCCGCGGATTTTTAAGCATTAAATCTTTAACCTTCAAATCCTTTAATTTTTTGCCTTCATTTTGCAATCTTAAAGTTTTGAGCAGCCCTCGTGCCGTTACCAAACCTACAAAGTTACCTTTTTCATCTTCAATAGGCACATAACGCAGCTTTGCCCAATCCATCATATCGGCTACAAACTCAACAATATCATCAGGTTGTGCCGATAAAACATCTGTTTTCATGACTTCTTCTACTAACAATTTTGCAGGATGCCAGTGCGGCAAGTCTTTTAATTCGGGGATAGCCCATTGGTGTACCGGAACTCCTTCTTTCTGGTTTTTGATGGTGTGCATGGTTATGGTGCTCAAAATTTCTTCTTTTGACGCTTTCTCTTTAAAACTGTTAAAGGTTTGCAGCATCCAACTACTTCCCGTAATCTCTTTTTCCACACGTTCTTTGATAACATTTAAGTAACGGTCAACATCGTTTTTGTTCATTTTTTTGAGTTTTAAACCCTCTTCGGCTACCGGCAACAATTCGTTTAAAATTAAATCTTTGGCATAATATTTTTTACCGTTAAACCAAGTATATTGTTTGGTCATACCACCTCTTGCAGCAGCATAAAAATTGGCTTTTGCTTGGTCAAAAGTGATATATTTTGTAATATCATCCAACTGGTTGGCATAACCTTCCATTAAGCCTAGCCAGAAAGCAGCATTTGCCATTTCGTCCAATACGCTAGGTCCGGCAGGAAACATTCGGGCTTCAATACGTAAGTGAGGCTTTCCGTTACTTGAAATACCGTAAACCGGCCGGTTCCAACGATAAACGGTTGAATTATGAACCGTTAAAGCTTTGAGTTTGGGCGTGATGCCCTTATGAACCATTCGCAAGCTATCTTCTTCAAAATCAGCACCTAATAATACACGATAACGCAAAATGTCTTCTTTAAAAATATCGGTAATGTCATTTCTAACCCAATCGGTGCCGAAAGTTACACGCGGATGTCTGTCGCGCAAATGTTCATCACTTACACGTGTATCAATGGCTTGTTGAAACAAAGCAATCCGGGTTTCGTGCCATAAACGTTTGCCAAATAGCAAAGGCGAATTTACCGCACTTGCCAAAACAGGACCGGCAATGGCTTGTGCAATATTATAACGCTTGGCAAAATCTTCCGGGTCAACTTGCAAATGTACCTGAAAACCGGTATTGGCCGCTTCAATCATTCCACTATTTAATTTGATATTGAGTTCGTCAATACCATGAATATTAATCAAAAACTCTTCGCCACGCATATCGCGCAAAGCATCCATCAAAGCAAAATAGCGGTCTATGGGGGTGATATTTTCTCGTTCAATATCAAATTTACGGACCGTAGGCAAAATGCCGGTTAATATAATATCGGCATCAAATTTTTCGGCAACCTTCGTCACTTTTTGCAAATCTTCATTAATTTCTGTTTCCATTTTACTGAGCGCCTTATCTTTAAAATCTTGTGGACTGGCATTGGTTTCCAAATTAAATTTTGCCAGTTCGGGACTCAAATTGTCCATTTGGGCATTCTTTAAAATTGTTAAATTTAAGGGTAATGGCTTAAAATTTTTATCTACTAAACAAAATTCTTGTTCGGCACCAATTTTTGAAACGCCCTTTTCAAACCAATCATTTTTGAGCATTATTTCAAATGCTTGCACATCTTTTAAAAGGTTTTTGGTAAACTTTTTAATTTCTGCCTTAGTTGTTGCTAATTTGACATTAAAATCACCCATATCAATTGTTTTATAAAACGAAAGTAATAATATTTTTTGATTCAAAAACTAATATTTTAAAACTTATTTAATACAATTTAATATCTATAAAAAAATTATGTTAAATTTTAATAACAATAATAATCAGACGTATAAGATAATTGGATACAAAAACCGGTTTTCAAATTTTAGCGGAATACATTTGCTTTTTCAACTTACCAATATTTTTTTTGATTAAATGTAAGTTATTAAAGGAACAATTTTTGTTAATCACTAAAAAAATTGTATTTTTGAATGATGACTAAAAATTAAGATTATGAGTGACGATTTAAATTTCATATACGAAGAAGCCGAAGAGCATATGCAAAAAAGCATTGCGCACTTGGAACATGAACTAAAAAGTATCAGAGCCGGAAAAGCTTCGCCGCAAATGTTAGCAACCGTTATGGTAGATTATTATGGCACGCCTACGCCTTTATCTCAAGTAGCTAATGTGTCGGTTCGAGATGCCCAAACTTTGACCATTCAACCGTGGGAAAAAAAGATGTTACCCGTAATAGAACGTGCCATTATCAATGCCAATCTGGGTTTTGCGCCAAGTAACAACGGTGAAGTGGTCATTATCAATATTCCGCCACTAACGGAAGAACGTCGTAAAAATTTAGTTAAACAAGCCAAAGAAGAAGCCGAAGTGGCAAAAGTCAGCATCCGCAATATCCGGAAAGATGCTAATAACGACATTAAAAAATTGGAAAAAAACAAAGAAATCTCAGAAGACGAATCCAAAGCGGCGCATGAAGTGATTCAAAAATTAACCGATAAATATATTGAAGAGGTTGATAAACATTTAGATAAGAAAGAAAAGGACATTATGACTGTATAAGCAGTATCAAAATCAAAATTTATGGCAAAAAAAACATCAGATAAAAAAGAACAATCAGAAAAAGAAGCCAAATTAAAAGCGCTTAAACTAACTCTTGACAAATTAGATAAAACTTACGGCAAAGGCACCGTCATGAAAATGGGAGACGCCCCGGTTGCCGAAGTCGATGTGATTCCATCCGGTTCTTTGGGTTTGGATATTGCGCTAGGTGTTGGAGGCTATCCACGCGGAAGGGTTATTGAAATTTACGGACCGGAATCGTCCGGTAAAACCACGCTGGCACTTCACGCCATTGCAGAAGCCCAGAAAAAAGGCGGTATTGCCGCATTTATCGATGCCGAACATGCTTTTGACCGGTATTACGCTCAAAACTTAGGAGTCGATGTTGAAAATTTGATTATTTCGCAACCCGATCATGGCGAACAAGCCCTCGAAATAGTTGATAATTTAATCCGTTCGGGTGCTATAGATATTATCGTTGTCGATTCGGTTGCCGCCTTAACGCCAAAAAGTGAAATAGAAGGCGAAATGGGCGACTCTAAAATGGGCTTACATGCCCGTTTGATGTCGCAAGCTTTAAGAAAACTAACCTCATCAATTTCCAAAACCAATTCAACGGTCATTTTTATCAACCAATTGCGCGAAAAAATAGGCGTGATGTTTGGCAATCCCGAAACAACCACCGGTGGAAATGCTTTAAAATTTTATGCCTCGCAACGCTTGGATGTCCGCAAATCAACAGCCATCAAAGACGCACAAGGTAACGTAATGGGAAACAAAACGCGGGTAAAAGTGGTTAAAAACAAAGTCGCACCACCTTTTAAAATTGCCGAATTTGATATTATGTATGGTAAAGGCATTTCCAAAGTAGGCGAAATTTTAGACAAAGCCGTAGAATTGGATATTGTTAAAAAAAGCGGGTCTTGGTTCAGCTATGGCGATACCAAACTCGGACAAGGTCGTGATGCGGTTAAACATATCATTGCAGACAATCCCGAATTGTTAGAAGAATTGGAAACCAAGATATATGAAGCCTTGAATCCAACCGAAAAAGAATCTTGATTAACAAAGGTATGTTTCCTATAAAAATTATTAAACGGGGATATAAAGATATGTTAAACATATTATATCCCCGTTTGTGTTTAAGTTGTGACGAAGTATTACATGAAGATGAGAAAGAAATATGTCATCAATGTTTGTCAAGTTTGCAGTTGAGCCGTTTTGATTATACCCAAAACAATCCCGTTTACAACCGTCTCTCTGCTATTGTAAATATTGAAAGAGCTACTGCTTTATTCCTGTTTGACAAAGCCGGCGTTATTCAAAAACTAATTCATAAATTAAAATACGAAAACCATCCGGAAATAGGGGCGTTTTTTGCTAAAACAAGTATAAAATATTTACAAGAAAATCGCTTTTTTAACGATGTGGACTATATTATTCCGGTGCCTTTACACCCCAAAAAACAACGGCAACGCGGTTACAACCAAATGTCTGTTTTTGGAGAAAACTTAGGAAACTATTTTAGTGTTCCCTATACGGAAAAGATTTTACTACGACAAATTTATACCGAATCGCAAACCCAAAAAAATGCTTTGGAACGACGCGACAATGTCCGTCAAGCTTTTGATGTTGTCGGGGCAGAATTATGCGCAGGCAAACATTTTGTGATTATTGATGATGTAATCACTACCGGAGCAACCATAGAAGCCTGTGTTGAAACCATTTTAAAGAAAATTCCCCAAGCCAAAGTTAGTGTGTTGGCATTGGCTGTTGTGTTATAGAATTTCCGGTTAAACGACAATAACAATTATGAGATCCCATCGCTAATTGTCGACAATTTCGTCAAATGGCAAAGAAATGTTTTCAATAGTCTATTGTTGTTATTTATCATTAAAAGCGTTTTGGACAATCTTATATTTAAAATTGGTATAACATATCAGAAAGAAATAGGGCTTCTATGCTGAAAAAAATGAATAACATGCATTTGTGAAAAATTTATATTCTATAAAGGTGCCCACGATGTTCGTCGGGGCTCAATATAATTCTCCTATCGTTATATCTACAAATGTATCATGTCAAGGATGTTATGACGTAAAAGCCGAAGCGGTGTACTGAGCTTGCCGAAGTATTATTTTTGTGGAGAGCAAGGCATAAAATTTTTAATGCAGTTATTTGCAAAAAGAACAAGTGCTTGGTATGACAATAATATGCTTGACAGGACACTAGGTCTTTTAAACATCAAATTATCAGTTGTTTGGTATTTTGATCGTTACAAAGATGTCGCCTCTGTGGGACTCATGATCAATTATTCTATTATAAAATGGTCCCGTAGAGACAAAACCTTGGTAGCAATTGGATAATTTAGATAATAATGCCAAAAAAAAATCCGTAGGAACGACACTTAAATCCTAAAATTAGATGTTCGTCGATGTAGACAACGAGCCTAATTTATTGTAACCCACACAAAATAACATAGTCCTAGAAATAGTCTATCATCATACAATGAAAATTTGCAATCGTGATTTAAAAATTTTGCGTAATTTTATTCCGTTAAATTTTATTAATTTTAACCACCAAGTATAAATTCAGTTTAAATAAAAACTAAATAAAATGAAAAAACCAGATAATTGTACCGGAGACAAATTTATTCCGTCTATTTATGACAATTGTAAAATAGACTTTACCGAACAAAAAATGTTTTTCGGAAAAGGACGAAATTTGCAACGATATGATGTTCAAAAATATCCGTTTTACGAAGATCTATCTCAAAAAATGTTGAGTTTTTTTTGGCGTCCCGAAGAAGTATCTTTAATTAAAGATGTCAACGATTTTGCCGAACTGTCGGAGCATGAAAAATTTATTTTTACCGAAAACTTAAAATATCAAATACTTTTGGATAGTGTTCAAGGGCGCTCTCCCTTTTTAACTTTTGGTCAAGCTGTTACCTTACCGGAGGTTGAAGAAGCCATCATTATCTGGGATTTTTTTGAAACCATTCATTCTATGTCCTATTCATATATCATCAAAAATGTCTATCCAGACCCGACAAAAATATTTGATGAAATTATGGATAACAAAATGATTGAAGAACGGGCAGGAGCCGTAACGGAATATTACAATAATTTTTACCAAAATATCATTAAATATCAAGCTCAGGAAATGGGCATGACTTCTAACGAACCGGTTACGCTTGAGCAGCTCAAAAAAGATTTGTATTTAGCATTAGTGTCCGTTAATATTCTTGAAGGCGTTCGTTTTTACGTATCTTTTGCATGTGCTTTTAGTTTTGCCGAAAACAAAAAAATGGAAGGTAACGCCAAAATTATCAAATTTATAGCCCGAGACGAAAACGAACATTTAAAAATGACCCAACGGATAATTAGAGATTTGAGGACACATAAAGACGAAGGTTTTGCAGAAATTATTCGTAGTTTGGATGACGAAGTTTATAAACTTTATAAAGATGCTGCCGAACAAGAAATGCGGTGGGCGGAACATCTCTTTAAAGACGGCTCTATCATCGGTTTAAACGATAAACTTTTGATACAATATATGAAATGGTTGACAAACAACCGTTTACAAGCCATTGGACTGAAACCGATATACGAAGAAACCAAAAATCCGCTTAGTTGGATGAATCATTGGTTACGTAACGAT
>JALVEJ010000293.1 GCA_027031025.1 Flavobacteriales bacterium
GCCACTATGGGGCTTTATCGAATTGTAATGGTATTATGTTCTACAAACAGGACGCCCCTATGGGGCTAAAAGAAATATTTTAATTTTTTTATAGTGCGTTTGCCCTGTCGATAAACTTGGCAACCTAAATCGAAAAGTGTTCAAAGTAGCATTTCGTTTTTGTATAATTGAGATAGAAATGAATCTTGATGGTTGTTGTTAAAATTTGAATTTATTTGTCAAAAATGCACAAAATCACTTGAAAATTAGAATTTTTCTTTTAATTTTAAGGCAACAAATGAACAAACGCCTACTTTCCATAGATATTTTTAGGGGATTAACCATAGCCTTTATGATTTTGGTTAATACGCCCGGCACTTGGAGTCATGTTTACGCACCGTTGGAACATGCGCCATGGCACGGATTGACACCTACGGATTTGATATTCCCGTTTTTCTTATTTATTGTAGGAACGTCTATTGTTTTGGCTTATCATAACAAACGCCAATATGTCAATCATCGTTTATATGGTAAGATTATCAGCCGGAGTTTGAAAATTATCTTAATCGGGTTGTTGTTAGCGGCTTTTACTTATAAATTCCCATTTATCAAAGATTTATCGCACTTGCGTTTTCCCGGTGTTTTGCAACGGATTGGTTTGGTGTTTTTAATTTCGGCATTTTTGTTTGTCAAAATTAAAGACTGGCGTTGGTATTTGCTTGTTTTGATATTATTGCTTGGTGGCTATTGGTATAGTATGACACAAATCCCCATTAACGGACACCAACCGCAACTTACCAAAACCGATAATTTGGCATCTGTGATAGACCGTAAGATTTTAGGCAAAAGTCATATGTGGCGACACTATGAAATGGAAGGTTACGTGCAAGGCGATTACGATCCGGAAGGATTATTTAGCACTTTACCGGCAATTGGCACAACCATACTTGGTATTTTTCTGGGACTTTTGTTAATTGAAAGACGTATATCACCATATGCCAAATTAATTATGTTTATTGGAATCGGATTAATTTTATGGCTGTTGGGCTGGTGGTGGAGTCAAAGTTTTCCGCTTAACAAACGCCTGTGGACCAGTAGTTATGTTTTATATACCGGTGGATTGGCATATTTGGTCTTTGGTTTTATCTATTTAATTGTCGATATTCTTAATGTAAAAAAATGGGGAGTTCCTTTTAAATATCTAGGTATGAATGCCATTGCTATATTTACCTTGTCTGTTTTTATTACCAAATCATTTTATTTGTTGCATATCCCCGGCACCAAAACGACTATTCATGGTTGGTTGTATCACAACTTATTTACTTCTTGGTTGAGTGATACCGAATTTACTTCTATGTTCTATGCTCTGAGTGTAGTAGTTTTCTACATTTTTGTGGCTTGGTGGATGTATCGTAAGAAAATTTTTATCAAGGTTTAATTAATTTCCGGTATAAATAAATGATCAAGTTAATGAGTAGATATAATATAGAAAGACCAACCAAACTAAATTTTATAGTTGAAGCATAATACGCAAGACTTGACCAAATTTGTTTTAAATCTCCGGTCAACAACCTGATTAATGCTACATTTTCAATTGCATCAAAAACAGCCGCTAAAATTATTGCTCCCATCATGAGTTTGCCGGTTTGATACATAATTAGATTTTCATTCCACAAATATGAATTGAGAAGGTAAATCGAGAAAGCTATAAAACCGGCATACAACAATAAAAATAAAAAATCTATTCCTAAGCTTAAACCGGCAAAACTTTTGGCTGTAACATTCCATGAATTTAAAACAGCTTCCGAAGTTTTAATATTTTTTGCCAGTTCAAAGGACACAATACCTTTGGGAGCCACTTCGTTTTGGAGAGCTTTGTCAAAATATTTTATGGCTGACATAGTTATCAGTAAGCTTACCAATAGAAAAATGAATATATATTTAGTTTTATGCATCTTGGGATAATTTTTTGTTTAATTAAACTTAATGATACATTTCTATTTTCTTTTCGCCATTTGATTTTTTGTAAGCTCTAAACATGCCTTGGGTGTTAAAATACCAGGCGATATTCGCATTTTTATCCAAGCCAATCATGCCGCCGTCGCCACCTAATTGTTCAATTCTGTCAATCACTTGTTTTTGTGCTTTCACCAAAGTCATTTTTTTAAATTTCATCAAATCGGATACACTATATGAGGCCGCCGTTCTTATGAAATATTCTCCTGTTCCTGTACAAGAAATGCCACAAGTTTGGTTATCGGCATAAGTTCCGGCGCCAATTATTGGAGAATCTCCAATACGACCAAATTGTTTATTCATTAACCCGCCTGTTGAAGTTCCTGCAGCAATATTTCCGGCTTTATCCAGAGCTACACAACCGACTGTTCCGTATTTTTTAATTCCATTAAAAATATATGACAGATGATTTTTTGCCGTTTGATGTTCTTTCTTTTGAATTTGTTTTAGTTGGCGAAGTCTTTTCTCCGTTATAAAATAAGATTCAGGCACTAACTTCATACCCTTAGACTGGCAAAATTCTTCCGCACCCTTGCCTGAGAGCAAAACATGTCTGGTGCTATCTTTGACCAAAACAGCGGCATCAATCGGGTTTTTTATATGAGATACACCGGCAACAGCGCCCGCATTTAAAGTTTTGCCATCCATAATGGAAGCATCCAGTTCAGGTTTGCCTAAACTATTTAAAACACAACCTTTCCCTGCATTAAATAAAGGCGAATTTTCCATAACCTTTATTGTTTGTCTTACGGCTTCTGTGGCACTACCGCCCCTTTCTAAAACAGCGTAACCAGTTTCCAGAGCTTCATTTAATTTTTCTCGATAAACTTTTTCTATATCCTGAGGCAAATCTTTGATGTAACCGGCGCCACCGTGAATAACTAATGCAAATTGCTGATTTTTCTGATTAGTATTTTTTTTAGATATCTGATTCGGTTGGTCTTTGCATGATAAAGCAATAAACATTATAAAAAACATACTAATATATTTCATGCCTCACTTTTTTCATAAAAATAATAAAAAATCCCTTACGATATACGCCGTAAGGGATTTTTATAAATATTAAAAACTTATCTTATTTAACTAAATTAATTTCTACACGTCTGTTTTTAGCACGTCCGGCTCTGGTTCTGTTAGAAGCAATAGGTCTGGTTTCACCATAACCTTTGGCATTCAATTTAGATTTAACGCCATGTTCTTTCAAGTAATTAACAACGGCTTCGGCTCTTTTTTGAGATAACTTCATGTTAAATTTAGCGCTACCAACACTATCGGTATGACCTTCAACATCAAACTCGGCAGTAGGATATTGGATTAAAATAGCCACAACTTTTTCTAAAGTAGTGATGGTTTGAGGCTTGAAAGTAGCTTTACCTGAGTCAAAGTAAATAACTTTTGCGTAATCGTTCAATTGTTTTTGAACTTCTTTGGTTACTTCTGGGCAACCTTGATTAGCTACGGGACCGGCAACTTTAGGGCATTTATCATCTTTATCCAATACTCCGTCTTTGTCAGTATCAGGATAAGGGCAACCTTGGTTGGCAACAGGACCGGCAACTTTAGGACAATTGTCTTTAGCATCGGTAACTCCGTCACCGTCAGCATCAGGGCAGCCGTTTAAAGCGGCAACACCGGCAACATCAGGACAAGCATCTTTTGAATCGATAATGCCATCGCCGTCAGAGTCAGGACAACCGTTAAATTCTACTTTACCGGCAACATCAGGACAAGCATCTTTCGAATCGATGATGCCGTCACCATCAGAGTCAGGGCATCCGTTAAATTCAGGCAAACCTTTAACTTCGGGGCAAGCATCATCTTTGTCAAAAATGCCATCGCCATCGGTATCAACACCGCCAAATCTTACGGCAATACCAACACCGTGTTGGAAGTAAGAAGCAATATTGGCATCAAATACATGGTGATAAGCACTTTCGACATATAAACCTATATTGTCGCTTACCCAGTATTCCAAACCTAAACCACCGTTTAAGTCACCACCATCTTCTTTTTCAAGCCAGTTATATCCTCCACCGGCAAAGATATAAGGTTGAAAATTTTTGCTTTCTTTACAGATGTTGTATTTAACATCTAAATTGGCGTTGATGTATGATAAATTAGTATCAACATCACCTAATTTGGAGATTTTGTTCAATTTTAATGAACCAATCAAACTAAATTTGTCGCCTAAATATCTTCCGACTCTTACATCAGAGATAGCATAAGCGGCGTTGTAATGATCAAAGTTAAAATAGTCTTTAAACAATTGATCACTTGCAAAACCAAAATTGTTTTGTTCTCCGGTCGGGTAGAAATCTACCGCATTAAGGCCTAATTTCACTAACCATGGATGGTTACTGTTTTGCGCATTGACTGTAACAGTTGCTAAGACTATTACGGCTAATAATAATTGATTTAATCTTTTCATATCCTTTATTGTTTAATATATTTAAAGCAAAAATAATAAAAATAAATGTAAAAAAAACTGTTTTTTAAATTATATTCAATTTTTTACCAACTTTTTCAAAGGCTGATAGTGCTTTATCTAAATGTTCACGGGTGTGGGCAGCTGAAAGTTGCACTCTGATTCGGGCTTTTCCTTTTGGAACTACAGGATAGAAAAATCCGATAACATAAATACCTTCATCAAGGAGTTGCGCCGCCATATCTTGAGATAATTTGGCATCATACAACATCACGGGAATAATGGGCGATTCACTATGACCGATGTCAAATCCTAAGCGACTCATTCCTATTTTAAAATATTCGGTATTGTGTTGCAATTTTTCAAGCAAATCATTGCTGTTTGAAATCATGTCTAAAACTTTTAAAGCGCCACCGACTATTTCCGGAGCTAATGAATTGGAAAACAGATATGGACGCGAACGTTGACGTAGCATTTCTATAATTTCTTTGCGTCCGGTTGTGTAACCGCCCATTGCGCCTCCCAATGCTTTTCCTAAGGTGCCGGTTATAATGTCTATTTTTCCCATAACATTTTTTAACTCTACGGTACCCCGTCCGGTTTTACCCAAAACCCCTACGGCGTGACTCTCATCAACCATAGTTAAAGCATCGTATTTTTCGGCTAATTCTACAATTTTATCCAATTGTGCCACGACGCCATCCATAGAGAAAACACCATCGGTGACTATAATTTTAAAACGATGTCCTGCTGCATTAGCTTCTTGCAGTTTGGCTTCCAAATCTGTCATATCGTTGTTTTTATAACGATAACGGGCGCTTTTGGTCAATCTAACACCATCAATTATGGAAGCATGGTTCAATTCGTCGGAAATGATGGCGTCCTCCGGTCCGAAAAGCGGTTCAAAAACCCCACCGTTGGCATCAAAAGCAGCAGCATATAAAATAGTATCGTCCGTTTGATAAAATTCAGCTATTTTTTGCTCCAATTCTTTGTGTTTGTCTTGTGTTCCGCAAATAAAACGCACTGACGCCATCCCATAACCGCGAATATCCATCATATTTTTAGAAGCTTCGATAACTTGTACATTATCCGCTAAACCCAAATAATTATTGGCACAAAAATTCAATACTTTTTGCCCTGTGTTTAAGGTAATTTCAGCTCCTTGTGGTGAAGTAATAATCCGTTCATGTTTAAACAAACCTGAGGCTTCAATATCGCTTAATGAATCCTGTAGATATCTTTTAAATTTATCACTATACATAATATTTATTTGATTTTGATTTCGGACAAATATAAATAAATAATGTATAAATTGAAATGCTTTTTATTCGTTAGTTGAAAGTGGAGCGAAATCGATATCCCGTCCCCAAAGGGAGCGGGATTAAAAGTTGAAAGTTTTCTTTCATAGAATGTTTTTTATTATTCGATGATTGCCAAACATTTCAAAATTCTAACTTCTTATTTCTATTTTTTGGTAACTGGTTATTTGGTTAATTGAGTGTAAAGTACAAGAGTAATACAATTGTCATTCCGACAGAGCGACGTAAGAGCGACAGCCTGTCCCGATACATCAGGAAGGTATATTTTTCATTTTAGATTTTTAGTTCCGCCACTGAGCCTGTCGAAGTATTAACTTTTTTGCTAAATTTGTGTAATATTTATGACTAATGTCATTTTTACACACAAAGAAGAAGTTAAATTTGTCTTTTATTATAATAAAGCTTTATGGGAACAATTGCAATTTTGGTGTTTATATTAGCAGGCTTTGCTTTAATATTGATAGCCAATAACTTATCTAATTTAATTTCACATAAATCATCTAATCCGGATAAGTTTGAACCTTATGAGTCCGGGGTTAAGACCATCGGACCGACTTGGGTTCGTTTTAGAGTAGGTTACTACTTATTTGCTTTGGTTTTTTTAATCTTTGATGTCGAAATTATTTTCTTGGTGCCTTGGTCAGTTGTGTTTAAAAAACTGGGCGCCGTTGCTTTAATAGACATTATTATATTCTTATTTATTTTAGGTCTGGGATTGATTTATGCACTTAAAAAACGCGCTTTAAAATGGGTTTAGATAACAAAATGAATTGGATAGGGGATACACCGCAAAAACCCTATTCGCACAATCAAATAGCCAATGATTTTCCGGGACAAATTATTCCTGCCGGAAACGGTGGCAATATCATTGTAGGCTCTATTGACAAAATTATCAACTGGGGACGTTCAAACTCGCTATGGCCTTTATACTTCGGAACGAGCTGCTGCGCCATTGAAATGATGCAAACCGGTGCGGCGCGCCACGACTGGTCTCGCTTCGGATTTGAAGTAGCACGTCCTACACCACGACAAGCCGATGTCATTATCATTGCCGGAACCATTACCATGAAAATGGCGCCGGTTTTACGCCGTTTATACGACCAAATGGCAGAGCCGAAATATGTAATTGCCATGGGAGCTTGTGCTATTTCGGGTGGTCCTTTTTACTATAATACGTATTCCGTAGTAAAAGGTGCTGACCACGTGATTCCGGTAGATGTATATGTGCCGGGTTGTCCGCCACGCCCCGAAGCCTTGCTCG
>JALVEJ010000294.1 GCA_027031025.1 Flavobacteriales bacterium
TGTTTATCTTGTCGGGATCATAACCTTTTGCTTTTAAAATAGAATACGGATGAATATGATCCACATCTTCCTTCCTAAATTTCTTGCCATATATAACGTACATCAGAAAATCAAAATCATAATCATCCAATCTATTTTCATCAATCTCTTCTTTAAAATGAAGCGGATGATCAATATATACCTTAAAAATTTCATTAGTTGGGAATTCTTTATCCTTGTAATTTTTTAGAACCTCCAAGATTTTTCTAATTCCGGTCTTGTACGCTATCCAACCTGCACCTCTCCTTCTAAAAATCTTTTGTAGGAGTGATAAATAAACCCACCGATACATGAGTTTATAGTCAATGTTCTTTTCAACATCCCTGAAATAATCTTTAATATCTTCTGTTTTAACGCTCTTTTTATGGAAAAGATGATACCCTATGAAATACAAAGGAATCACTGAGGGTTTTTGTTCTGCAAAGAAATCATATAACCCAGAAGCTTTTAGAAATTGTTTAACGCCTCTTAATGAGTTTATGATTCTGTCTTTGTTACTTTGAATAAAATCTGAATCTGATTTTTCAATGTCTGTAATTTCTTTTCTATGGTTATCCTGCAGTAGGAACACGTATTTTATTATTTCATCCTGCCCTAAACCAATATCTGAGAACTCTTTGATGTCTTCATATAAAAATTTTTCATTTTCAGCACTAAAACTTTTGAGTATCGATGCCATCAAATCTAAGGCACTTAACCTAGTACCCCCTTGGTTTAATCGTCTGAATAATTCAACCGCCTTCCTTCTGTTCCAATAAATATCCTTTTCAAAGTTTATCATTACCTCACAAATGCCTAAATTTTTAGAATTCAAAAATTGAGTATTAAAAATATCAACATTTTCCCGTATTCTTTCTTTTTCTTCATCCGTAAAATTATTATCTTTGTATTGATATAAAATCTGATTTACTACAAATTTATATTGTCCACCTGCTTTTTTAAGTTGGGAAAACAAATCCTTAACTTTATACCATAAAGTTCTCCTTTTTCCATTTCCATCGGAAATATCTACTTGTTTTTTTAAATTATTAGACGATACAGCAAAATCAAGATAAAAATCTTCTTTATCCCACTCACTCAGCAAATCAAAATATAATTCCTTTCCATTGTAACTTCCTGTTAATCCAATGTAAAAGGCGGACAATCTTTGTTGACCATCTATAACATAAGAAATATCTTTTGATAATTTCTCACTCTTTGTTGAAAAAATAAAAGCACCCTTAGTATAATCTTTGATAAAGGGTCTATATTCAAATAGGGGCTCCTTACCTCGCCAATCTTTAAGAGTCATTATTGCTCCAAAAGAATCACCTCTTAACACAGTATCAAAAAGCAATACCATTTTTTCTTCATCCCATACCAACTCTCTTTGAATCACAGGCAAGACGATTTCTTCTTTTTGTATTTTCTCAATCACATCCATGATTCTTAAATCTTCCCAATTTGCCATACATCTACTCCTTTAATTATTTTTTAAAGTGACGTAGAGTATTAGTAAAAATCGGGGCGCGGGGACTCGAACCCCGGACCTCCTGGTCCCAAGCCAGGCGCGCTACCACTGCGCTACGCCCCGTTTATTTGGGGACTTGAACCCCGGACCTCCTGGTCCCAAGCCAGGCGTCCCGCCACAGGCGGGACT
>JALVEJ010000295.1 GCA_027031025.1 Flavobacteriales bacterium
AAGCCTGATATATCTTTTTCCGATTGCATTCTTTTTTTATCATCGTTAAGCCTTTCATACAGGTTGTATAGATATGTTTTAGCCTGCTGGTTTTTGGTTTGTCTTATAAGCTCAAGGAGAATTTCGTAATCTATAAGAGTTGCATACCAGTCTCTAAAAGACCATCTTTTACCAGTCCCTAAAAATGCAGATACAAAAGCTTTAACGGTTGTTTCTTTAACTTCTTCATAGTAAGAAACAGATCCCTCTCCTTTTGTGGCCTGCATAATTTTTGCTGTAATAGAAAGCTCATCTCCTGTTTCCAGAGGATTATAAGAGTGAGTTCCATATCCAGATAACCCAGAATTACTTCCTGTTGCAGCTGCAAGATTTAGAAAGTAAAAAGGCTTATTTAGATAATGGGATAAAGCATATACAAGCTTAAAATTATCTTCATCAAATTTCATATCCAGTTTTATTAAGCTATATCCGTTATATAGAAATTGTGTATCCAGAAGCTTTAGCAAAAGCGTTTTCCCTGCACCAGTAGCACCTAAAACATGAATATGTGTTGACAGGTCTGCATCTGTGATTTTTATAAGGCCAACTTCTCCAAAATTTCCATCCTGTTTTATTTCATACCCTCTGCCAAGGGTAATATAGCCTTTTTCTAAAATATCTGTTTTCATCTTCCACCTCTCAAAAGTCCAAATATTCTGGAAGGTTCTTCTTCTTTTTGCATTCTGGTAAGTGCCAGATTTAGTGTTTTGCTGTCCTTGACTGCGTTTTCTATTAAGAGTTTCTTTAAAATAGATTTTTCAACGGCTATACCTTTTCTTTCCATAGCTCTTACATATCTTTCTACTGCATTAGATATCAGATGGTATGTTTCTGTTCCTCTAATATGGCTTTCTACATCTTTTAAGGAGTAAGAGATATTTGCAGTAGCTTTGGCTGTATATCCTAAAATACTGGTCTGGGTAAATACAGGAACACCTCCACAGTAAAGCTCTGGCATAGCTTTAGTCTGCGATAAATCTAGGAGACAGGAACCGCATTTTATTTTTTCGTAGCTTCCAACCAGAATACATCTATTAGAAAATCTAAAAGGCACTCTTTTGTATAAAAATGGATTTATATTTCTTGCTATGTAATCAGATATTTCTTCAAAATCAGACTGACCTAATATTTCTCCCGTATATAAAGGTATCCTTCCCTTTATTTGCATAGCAACATTTATCAATGCAGTCATATATCTTAAAACTTCAGCTGTATTTATCTCTTTTACAGAGCTTTGAGCTTCAGCTCTGGCATTTAGATACTCAAGGGTTGTAAGATTTACAAAATCTCCATCTGATATGGGGATGGTATAAAAATCATTTACAGTTTTCTGGAAAATCTCAGGGTGATATTTCAAAAGAGAGTTAAAAACAAGAGAAGGTATGCTTATCTCTAAGGTAATTCCTTTACTGTTTAACAACTCCAGAGCTTTTTGAAACTCTTTCCTTTCTGTTTCCCTTAAACCTCTTTTCGATTTATAAGTTCTTCCTGAGCCTCTTTCTGTTGCTTTTTCGTGGGTCTTTCTTTTTTGCTTTGATTTGTCTATTTCTTTCTTTTTGTTAATCTCACTACTCTGGTTTGTCTGTATGTTTGGAGTTTCAACACCAAAAACAGCTACTGATAAGGTTAGAATAAGG
>JALVEJ010000296.1 GCA_027031025.1 Flavobacteriales bacterium
AGAAGCCTTTTTGATAGGTGAAGAGTTTATAGGTGATGATGATGTCTGCTTGGTATTGGGGGATAATGTCTTTTTCGGGCATGGCCTAACGGAAGTGCTCAAAAATGCAATAGAGAATACGAAAAAAAATCAAGCTACAGTGTTTGGATACTATGTAAACGATCCTCAGCGATACGGTGTAGTGGAATTCGATGAAAATGGTAAAGTCATCTCCATCGTAGAAAAACCAAAAAATCCAAAAAGCAACTACGCTGTAGTAGGTCTTTACTTCTATCCAAACGATGTGATACAAAAAGCCAAAAAAGTGCAACCAAGCGACAGGGGAGAGCTCGAAATCACTTCAATCAATGAAATGTATCTAACCGAAAACAGATTGCAGGTAGAACTACTAGGCAGAGGCTATGCATGGTTCGACACTGGCACGCACGATAGTCTCCTCGATGCCGGCAATTTCATACGCACGATAGAAAAACGAACGGGCCTCAAAATAGCTTGTATCGAAGAGATCGCCTATCAAAACGGCTGGATCGATAGAAACGCTTTATTGGCGCTTGCCAAACCCCTTGCCAAGACGGGGTATGGAGAGTATCTTATGAAAATCGCAGATGAATAAGGAAGAGATATGCGATTTATACCAACTGTGATCCCAGAAGTAGTGATAATAGAGCCCAAAGTCTTCACAGATGAGCGGGGTTATTTTATGGAGTCTTTTCGCAAAGATCTCTTTGAAGAAAATGTGAGAAAGATAAATTTCGTCCAAGACAACGAATCCAAAAGTACAAGAGGTGTTTTACGTGGACTGCACTATCAATTGCCACCATTTGCACAAAGCAAACTTGTGCGAGTGATAAAGGGAAAAGTCTTGGATGTGGCCGTCGATATACGAAAAGGCAGCCCTACCTTTGGCAAGTACGTGGCAGTGGAACTCAGCGAAGAGAATAAAAGAGAGCTTTTCATTCCCAGAGGCTTCGCCCATGGATTTTTGGTGTTGAGTGATGAGGCGATCTTTGCCTACAAAGTGGACAACTACTATGCTCCTGAGTATGATAGAAGCATATGCTTCGATGATCCCACAATTGGTATAGAATGGAACTTTCCAAAAGATAAAATCGTTATCTCGCAAAAAGACAAAAATGCGTCATATTTAAAAGATGCCGAACTTTTCGAATACACCGATCTTTATGGAGATGTGGAGTGAATATACTCGTCACTGGAGCGAACGGGCAACTAGGTAAAGAGCTGCAAGCTTTAGTGCGAAACAAACAAAACAGCATTCAACACAATTTTTTCTTTACTGATAGAAATGATCTCGATATTACAGATAAAAAGAGTATAGAAAACTTTTTGACCAAAAAGGAAATTTCCACTATCATCAACTGCGCAGCCTATACGGCAGTGGATAAGGCGGAAGAGGAGCGAGAGCTGGCGGATCTCATCAACCATAAATCGGTGGAAATCTTGGCAAACAGTGCCAAAGAACACGATATCCCTCTCATCCATATCTCTACCGATTACGTTTTCGATGGAACAAGCTGTAAGCCCTATAAAGAGACGGATCCCACCAATCCACAAAATATCTATGGATACACGAAATTAAAAGGAGAAGAAGCTTTTCAAAGCTCCGGAGCCAGAGGTATCATCATCAGAACTTCTTGGGTCTATTCTTCTTTTGG
>JALVEJ010000297.1 GCA_027031025.1 Flavobacteriales bacterium
AGGTTACTGAGCTTGTCTAAATGTCAGATTTTCGATTTAATTGAACCCCGTAGGGGTGATATTACAATACTAAAGATTTCTATATTTCACCTCACTCATACCTCTATAGTTTGAAATGATAGATATATGTTTGAAACGGTAAACAATTGATAATTAAATAATTAAAATGGTATGTCAGGTTTAGAAACCGACTAGGTCAGGAAAAAACTGAGTGCCGTATGCACGACACCTTTGTATAAACAATAGAACAATACCGCTGAGTGCCGTAGGCACGACACCTTTGTAGAATAAAAATTTTTTACAAGTGTATATTAGCCATTATTTTCGGCATAGAGAGCCATTATTTTTTAATAATCATTAAAAATAATTATATTTGTTGAAGTTGAAATTTATTGTTTTTCCTATTATGAAAAAATCAATCTTTATCCTGCTTACAATACTGAGTTTACACCAAGCCACGGCACAAGAACATCCTGAAAAAAAAATCAGTAGTCAAATCAAAGAAGTGACCGTTTTCTTAGACAATGCCCAAATCCATCGGGTTAAAAATGTTGCCGTTCCAAAAGGTGAATCAACATTTCGTTTTACCGGATTATCACCATTTATCAATCCTAAAAGTATTCAAGTGAGTGCTTCCGGTCCTTTGATGATCTTGTCTGTTAAACACGAACAAAATTATAAAGACAAAAGTCTTCGCCCGCCGGCTTTGGTGGCTTTGGAAAACAAATACAAAGCTTTAAAAGACCGAATAGCCGAAGCCGAAACCCGCTTGGATCTTACCAATGATCAGATAGATTTGTTGCAACGCAATAAAGATATCGGTGGTAAAAATCAAGTCTTAACTGCGCAGGTTTTAAAATCAATGGCAGATTATTATGCTGCTAAAATGTCGGAATTGAAATTTAAACAGCTCAAACAACAAAAAACCTTGAAAAAGTTACATAAAGATGAAAAATTATTAATAAAACAAATCCGGAAAATAGCCGATACTAAAATCTATCCATCCGGAGAAATTGTTGTAAAAGTCTCTTCGGATAAAGCTTTTACTTCCAAATTTAAGTTGACTTACAATGTTTCACAAGCCAATTGGTTCCCTTCTTATGATATCAGGTTAGATGATATTGATAAACCTTTACGCTTGACCTATAAAGCCAATGTCAAACAAGCGACACAAATAGATTGGAAAAAAATCCAATTAACATTTTCATCAAGCAATCCGACGCAGTCAAACGAAATACCGCATTTGATTCCTTATCGTTTGGGATACAATACGGCACCGCCGGTTTATGATAAAAACATCACCAAAGTCAGCGGTACCGTTATCGATGCCGGAAATGGCGAGCATCTGCCCGGGGTGAATGTCGTTGTTAAAGGTACTTCTATCGCAACTGCAACGGATTTTGATGGAAAATATCAAATCGTATTGCCTGACAAGTCTTCTAACACTTTGGTTTTTAGTTTTATTGGTTATAAGACAGTGGAAGTGCCGGTGCATAGTCCGGTGATTAATGTGGCAATGGAAGAAAGTAAAGAGATGTTAGAATCCGTTGTTGTCAATGCATTGGGCGTTGATATTAATAGAAGTGGTGATGATGATGAAGATAATGGGTATTCGTTCAATAACACAAAAAAAATGTCGGTTAAAGGTTCTCATGTAGAAATAATACGGAAGAAAAAAGCCGAAATGAATAAGCCCATTCCTTTGGATCGCATTGAAAAACAAACAAGTGTCAATTTTAAAATCAAACGATCTTATACGGTGCCGTCTAATAATCAAGTAAAAGTTATCCCTATTATCAATTATGATATTCCGGCTAATTATGAATACATCACTGTGCCAAAAATAGACAACAATGCTTTTTTAACCGCCTATATCAAAGATTGGGAACAATATAATTTGTTGTCGGGTGAAGCCAATGTTTTTATAGACGGGACATCAGTTGGTAAAACTTTGTTAGATACCGGTTTTGCTAAGGACACGCTGCAAGTTTCGCTTGGTGTTGACAAAGGTATTCATATTGAGCGCAAACTCGATAAAAGATTTACGGGTAGAAAATTTCTCGGCAGCAAACGCACCGATACTCGAAAATGGCGTATTGTCATCAAAAATAACAAAAATCAAGCTGTTAATATAGAAGTTCACGACCAAGTACCCGTATCAGACCGTAGCGATATTGATGTTGAAGTCATAAATTTATCCGGTGGTAAGCTAAACACCGAAACCGGTGAAGTTATTTGGCATTTGCATTTGGCACCCGGCAAGAAAAAAGAATTGATATTGCATTATACCGTCAAATTGCCTAAATATGATAATATGGTGATTGAGTAGCAGGTTAATTAATTGAGAATTAAAAATGGATAATGGATGATTTAATATGAGATTTCTATCCCGACAAAAGTCGGGATCGAAAATGACAATTTGACTTACTATTTATTTCCTCAATTTCTCAAATTATAAGCAGTATTAAAGTATGAAGTAAAAAGCAAACATAAGAAAATAAAATATTCAATGAAACACAATAAGTCATCAATTTATCAATTCTTCAACCCGGCACTTCGGTACAATTTTGCTCATACTTCGCAAAATCACTCGGTGACCTACTCCTCAATTCCTCAGATTAGATGCAGTATTAAAGTATGAAGTAAACAACAATCATCAAAGTGTAAAACATACTATGAAGCATAATAAATCCTCAATTCCTCATAAAACATAAACAGATGAAATATTTCATCATAGCAGGAGAAGCATCCGGCGACCTGCACGCCGCCAATCTTATAAAAGCTTTGAAACAGCAAGACCGAGAAGCCGAATTCAAATATCTCGGTGGCGATTTGATGCACAAAGTAACCAAACGCCCGCCCTTGATTCATTATAAACAAATGGCATTTATGGGTGTGGTTGATGTAGTCAAAAATATTCGAACGATCTATCGCAATTTGCAACAAACCAAAAAAGCCATCTTGTCTTACCAACCAGATGTGGTGATTTTGGTAGATTACCCGGGATTTAACTTGAAAATTGCCGGTTTTGCCAAAAAGAAAGGATTTAAAACCGTGTATTATATCGCCCCGAAATTGTGGGCTTGGAAAGAAGGACGCGTCAAAAAAATACGGAAATATATCGATAAACTACTGGTCATTTTGCCATTTGAAATTGCTTTTTATAACAAACATCAGGTTGCAGCCGAATATGTTGGTAATCCGGTAGTCGATGCGGTGCAAAATCACAAAGGATTGAGCAGGAATGAATTTTTAGAAAAATTTCGACTCGATAACCGTCCTATTATAGCGTTGCTTCCGGGAAGCCGCCGGCAGGAACTCAAAATGATGCTACCGACTATGTTGTCAGTTGTTAAAGCATTTCCTGAATATCAATTTGTCATATCCGGAGCGCCATCTTTTTCGCAAGCTGATTATCAAGATTTTTTAAAAGAATTTGAATTACCTGTTATATTTAATCATACATATGATTTGCTGCAACACAGTCACAGTGCCATCGTTACTTCCGGGACGGCAGCTTTGGAAACCGCATTGTTTAAAGTGCCACAAGTGGTCGTTTACAAAACCCATCAATGGCAGTATGAAATAGGCAAACATTTGGTCAAGATACCTTATTTTTCCCTACCAAACTTGATTATGCAAAGGCAAATTGTAACGGAATTGCTGCAAAATGATTTCAATCCGGCTGTATTAAAAGCCGAACTGCAACAAATCAACCAAGGCGACAAACGCCGTCAAATGCTGTTGGATTACAAAGATTTGGAAAATTTGTTAGGCAAGGAACCGGCATCGAATAAAGCGGCAAAAAGTATAGTCAACTTTATAAAGCAGACCTGCTAGGTTTTTAAAACCTGGTAGGTCTTAATTAGATTAATGGACAATTCGTACTCCTTCGGTTTTAAAAGTTCTAATCTTGCCTTGCTCATCGCTGTAAACTAAAAATGCTTGTAGTTCGGGGTGCAATTTTAAAAATTTTTTGGCGGCTTTGTAGCCCATGACCATAAAAGCCGTGGCATAGCCGTCTGCCAAAGTGCAGTTGTCGGCAATAACAGAAGCGCTTAAAATATGCCGTTGAACCGGATAGCCGGTTTTTGGGTCCAGCGTATGTACATATTTTCTGCCGGTTTTTGGATCGATATAATATTTTCTATAATTACCGGATGTTGCTATGGCTTTGTTAGTTAAAGCTATTTCAGAAATAAATTTGTTGCCGTGTTGCCGGTCAGGATTGTCTATGGCGACCAACCAAGCTCTGTTTTTAGCGACGTTTTTTCCTTTTGCCAAAACTTCTCCGCCTATTTCAACCAAATAATTTTGAATACCCTTATCAGACAACATTTTACCAACGCGATCAATCGCATAACCCTTGGCAATGGAATTATAATCGATATAAACTTGCGGATAGCGTTTTTTTAAAAACCCGTTTTCATCAATGCTTAAAAAATCATAACCGACATAGCGTTTGAGCGAATCGACTATGGTAGAATCCCGTTCAATATTTTTTATTTTTTCTTTGGGACCAAATCCCCATGCATTAACCAAAATACCGATAGTAGGGTCGTACAAGCCTCCGGTTTCGCGGTAGATTTTTTTAGCAGCCTTGTAAACATCGATAAAGTGTTGGTCCAATTTTAAGACTTCGCCTTTGTTAATGCTAGAAATCAACGAATTAGGTTGATAAGTTGATAACGATGCATTGATCGCTTTAATGACACTATCCACATCTTTTTTTTTGATAATCTTTGAATCTTCTGACGGAAAAGCTTTGATATGATAAGTGGTTCCCAAAGCATCGCCTTCAAAATAATAAGCTCTTGGTGCAGGCTTATTTTGTTTGCAGGATAGCAAAAAACCAAAAATAAACAGTAATTTTAAAATGGTTGACTTCATTGAAAAATAGATTATGCAAAATTAATAAAACCTACCGGATACTTATGAAGTCCGGTAGGTTTGTATTGTTATCTAAAAAACTTTGTTGAAATTATTAAAACAGTCAACATTATAAACTTTTAGTTCGAGACGATGACTATGCGTTTCTATCTAGCCGCCGAAATCGTCAAATCGGATATTTTCTGGAGGCACGCCCAGATTGTCAAGCATGTTTACTACCGCTTTGTTCATCATGGGCGGTCCACAGAAATAGTATTCAATATCTTCGGGTGTTTCGTGTTTACTTAAATAATTATCATACAAGGCTTGGTGTACAAAACCTATAAAACCGTCCCCCGGACAGTCTAAACACTCTTTGACTTGCCAATCATCTTCGGGGCGTGGCTCTGATAAGACCAGATAGAATTTAAAGTTAGGAAACTCTTTTTCCAATTCTCTAAAATGATCGACATAGAACAATTCACGTTTAGAACGTCCCCCATACCAATAAGATACTTTTCTGTTGGTTTTCAAGGTTTTAAATAAATGATAAAGATGTGAACGCATCGGTGCCATACCGGCGCCACCACCAATGTAAACCATTTCGGCATCGGAATCTTCGTTGATAAAAAATTCTCCGTATGGACCGGATATTTTGACAATATCACCGGGTTTTCGTGAGAAAATATAAGATGAAGCCACCCCTGGATTCACATCCATCCAAGTATTTTTTTCACGATCCCATGGCGGCGTAGCAATACGAACGTTCAACATAATACGGCGTCCTTCGGCGGGATAACTTGCCATAGAGTAGGCACGAGTCACTTCTTCGTCATTTTTCATGACCAAGGGCCAAAGGTTAAATTTATCCCAGTCTTCTCTAAATTTATCAGGTTCGCCCGGATGTTCAACCGGATGTGCTGTAATGTCAATATCTTTATAAGGAACGGTTGCCGGAGGTACATCAATTTGTATATAGCCGCCGGGTTTGTAATTGATATCTTCCGGCACTTCTACCACAAATTCTTTGATGAAAGAAGCGACATTATAATTGGAAACCACTTTGGCATCCCATTTTTTAACACCGAATACTTCTTCGGGTACTTCTATTTCCATATCTTCTTTAACCTTGACTTGACAGCCCAAACGCCATCCCTCTTCTTTTTCTTTAAGTGTAAAGTTAGGCTCTTCGGTGGGAAGCATATTGCCACCACCTTTCAGCACTTTGACTTTACATTGCAAACAGGTACCGCCACCGCCACAGGCAGAAGGCAAAAAGACCTTTTCATTAGACAAAGTGCTTAATAGTGACCCACCACTTTCTACTTCGAGTTCTTTTTCGCCATTAACCAATATTTTGACTTTGCCACCGGGTAATAATTTGGCTTTTGCCCACAAGAGCAGCATGACTAAAATTAAGACGATAACCAAAAATACCAAGACGCTGGCGATGATAACTTTCATTGTATTCTGATCCATTTTCTACTAGCTTTGAATTAAATTTTGATTCCCATAAAGGCCATAAAGGCAATTGCCATCAGACCGGTAATAATAAACGTGATGCCTAGTCCGCGTAATGGTGCCGGAACATTTGAGTATGAAATTTTTTCACGAATGGCAGCCAATAAAATAATGGCCAACATCCAGCCGATACCAGACCCCAGACCGTAAACCAAGGCTTCGGATACTTCGGTAAATTCTTTTTGTTGCATAAACAATGAACCACCGAGAATAGCACAGTTAACGGCAATAAGCGGTAAGAAAATTCCCAAGGAAGCATATAGTGCCGGCGCAAAACGTTCTACAAACATTTCAACCAATTGTACCATAGCGGCAATCACCGCAATAAACATGATAAAACTCAAAAAACTCAAATCAATATCGGCAAATGACGGATCTAACCATTTTAAGGCGCCGGGTTGTAATAAATATTTGTCAATCAAAAAGTTGATAGGAACGGTAATCGTTAAAACAAACACGACTGCGGCACCTAATCCAACGGCTGTTTTGACTTTTTTAGAGACCGCCAAATATGAACACATGCCCAAGAAAAAGGCAAAGATCATATTTTCGATAAATATGCTACGTATAAATAAATTCCATAATTCCATAATACTTCCTTTTTATTCTTTTTCAGTTAATTGCGGATACATGCTTCGTTGTACCCAAATAACGATTCCTACGGTTATCAATGCCATTGCAGGTAATAACATCATAGCATTGTTAACATATCCGGCTTCATAAAATGATTGCGGTATAATTTGAAAGTCAAGCAAAGTGCCGGAACCTAAAAATTCACGGAGTAAAGCAACAATAATCAAAATCAATCCGTAACCGGCACCGTTACCGATACCATCTAAAAACGAATCGAGTGGTTTGTTAGCCAAAGCAAATGCTTCGAGACGTCCCATGACGATACAGTTAGTGATAATCAAACCGACAAAGACTGATAATTGTTTAGAGACATCGTAAGCATAAGCTTTTAAAATCTGGTCAACCAAAATTACCAAGGTGGCAACGACCAATAATTGTACGATAATACGAATCCGATTTGGAATATAGTTTCGCATTAAGGATACAATAACATTACTAAAAGCTATCACGACCATTACCGATAAAGCCATAACAATAGCCGGCATCAGTTTTACCGTAATAGCCAAAGCCGAACAAATGCCCAAAACCTGAACGGTTATCGGGTTGTTTTCGTTTAAAGGGTCTTTAATCAAATCTACCCATTTATGTTTTTTAGCCATAATATTTTAATTTTTTTGTTGTCTTACTGTTTTAAAAAACGGGATATAATGTTTTAGTCGTTCTTGAATCATATCGGTAACACCGTTACTGGTTAAAGTAGAGCCTGAAATAGCATCAATTTCATGATCTTCTTTATCTACATTCTCAGGGTCATTGTTACCTTTTAGCAAAGTAATGCCTTTAAAAGTACCGTTTTTATCAAAAATTTTTTCACCTTCAAATTGTTTTTCAAACCATTTTTTTGTGATTTCGGCACCCAAACCGGGGGTTTCACCTTTATGACCGAATTTGACACCTTTTACGGTATTGGCATCTTCTTCTAAAGCAATATAACCCCAAATATCATCCCACAGACCTTTACCGTATAAAGGAATGACATAGTAAGTTTTACCATCAACATCTGCTATGAAAATAGGATAACGTTGTTTGTCTTCCGGTTTTTTCATTTCGGTTTTAAGGTTGATGTCAAAAGCATTTACAGATTTATCAATAGTTCCATCACTTTTAAGCGCAAATTGTTTAAGAAAATATTTTTTAAAATAGGCTTCGATGGTTTTGTAGTTTAATTTTAAACCTTCGGCAGCAGCTTTGGTGGCCAAAGCTTCGTTGTCCAGACCGATGGTATACATAATATCGGTCATTTTTTCTTGTCTTTTATTGCGTTCTTGTGCCGGTTTTAAAACCATTACCGCTACTGCTAATAATACAGCGGATACGGTGACGACAACGGCTGCAAATAAAATGGTATATAAATTACTGTTTCTGTCCATAATCAAAATATATTAAGCCGTTTGTTTTTCTAATCGTTTCATTCTTTTCTTGATATTGGCTTGCACCACGTAGTAATCAATAGTCGGTGCAATCACATTCATCAATAAGATAGCCAACATCACGCCTTCGGGATAAGCCGGATTAAAGACGCGTACCAAAATTGCAAACATCCCGATTAAAAATCCGTAAATCCATTTACCTGTCCGCGTTTGTGCCGCTGTTACCGGATCGGTAGCCATAAAGACGACACCGAATGCCAAACCACCAACCAACAAATGTTGCCACCAAGGCAATTGCATCAAGGTATTGGCACCCCAAAGATTAAATATCAATGCCATTAAAGCGGCACCGGCAAAACCCGATAACATGATACGCCAACTTCCGACTTTGGTCAATAATAAGATGGCTGCACCGATTAAAATCATCAAAACCGATGTCTCACCGATACTGCCCGGAATGGTTCCGAAAAACATGTCTTTCCAAGTATAAGCCAACTGATGTCCTTGACCCAAAGCGCCTAATATGGTTTCACCCGAATAAGCATCAGCGTTCTCAGGTTTGGGAATCCAAACTTCGTTACCGGACATAAAGGTCGGGTAAGCAAAAAAGGCAAAGGCACGAGCTGTTAGCGCCGGATTGACAATATTCATACCGGTTCCCCCAAACACTTCTTTACCGATAATAACGGCAAAAGCTACTGATACCGCCAAAATCCATAAAGGAATGGTAACCGGCATAATCAACGGAATCAACAATCCGGTAACTAAATAGCCTTCGTTAACATCGTGCCCTCGTAATACGGCAAAATAAAATTCAATACCCAATCCGACCACATAAGACACAATAATCATCGGTAAGACTTTCCAAAAGCCGTACATAAAAGCGTCCAGATTGGTAAATGCCATGCCGGCTTGATGAAAATACTGATAACCGACATTCCACATACCGAAAATAGTAGCCGGAATCAATGCCAATACGACTGTAAACATCACTCGTTTCAAATCGACGGCATCACGGATATGCGCCCCTCTTTTGGTTGTTTCTCCGGGCGTAAACATAAATGTATAAAGCGCCATATAGGCGGGATGATATTTTTCATATTTTCCGCCTTCGAGAAACAAGTGTTCGTATTTATTAAAAAACTTTTCTAAAACTTTCATTTATTTTTCAATTTATTATTTCAAAGTTTAAAACCTGTTTGTTATACAATCATCCCATTTCGACTTGCATAATATCCAAGCCTTTTCTGATGAGTTCTTGTGTATCTATTTTAGAGGAACTGATGTAGTCCAATAATGCAAAATCTTCCGGAGCCACTTCCAAAATGCCCAGTTGTTCCATTTTTTCCACATCGCCCAAAAGAGCAGCTTTAAGCAAATGGGTTGGATAAATATTCAAAGGCATAACGGATTCAAATTCTTCATTCATCACAAAAGCCCGTTCTTCGCCGTACAAACTGGCATCTAAGTCGAGTTCTTTGGGAGCAAAACCGAAGTTATAAAAGCCTTTTCTGTTTTTTCCGATAAATGGTAACCACCCCATAAATCTGGGTTTGTTGCCCAAAGGAATCACCGAGATTTCATTGTCATAAAAATTTAAAATTTTGTCCTTGGTGATGTCGGCGCCGGTTAAAACATTCCCACTGATAATCCGCACATCATCATCGACTAATTTATCTTTAAAAAATTCTGACAAATCGGCACCGGCTTTAATGTTGTAGTACATAGGCGATTTAACTTTGGAACCGGCAAGCGCTACGGTTCGCACCGGGTTGTATTGTCCGGTTTCAAAAAATTCGCCTATTAGGGCTACATCAGCAGGGTTGATCGTCCAAATGCGATCGCCTTTGCTGATGGGTTCAAATTTTTCGATACTGACACTCACGTTTCCAACCGGATGTGGTCCGAAAGCCTTGACAATTTCAACATCATTGAGTTTATCAAAGTCAGTAGCAGTTTCTCCATTGACGATTAAATAAACTTTTCCGTCCGTGAGCTTTTTGACAGCTTTGAGGCCGTTTTCAAAAGCTTTAATTTTGTTTTTTAGAGCAAAAGCATAGTCCACACCTAAGGGTGCCGAATCGTAAGCGGATATAAAAATGGCTTTGGGTTGGTCATCCGGATGGGCAATTAAATCGTAAGGGCGTTGCTTAATGGTAGCAAATAACCCGCTTTCTAAAAGCAAGTCTAAAACTTGTTCCCGCGATAAGTTTTCGGGTTTGTCTGTTTTAAAAGTTTTAAAATTGTCCGTTGCATCCGGTTTGATGATGATTTTTAATATCTTACGTTTCTCACCGCGGATAATGTCTTCAACCGTACCGCTTACCGGAGAGGTAAATTTAATTCTGTCGATATATTTGTGATAGAATAACGGCTCGCCGGCATTGACATGGTCGCCGGGTTTGACAGTTAATCGCGGATTGATGCCGTAAAATTCAGTCGGTTTGACAACATATTTATTTGAGCGGGGTGCATCGGCAATTTTATGAGCCGGTTTGCCCTTCAAATTGATGTTCAAACCTTTTGATATTTTGACTTGTTTATGCATAACAATTAAATTATTTTCACTTATTTTGAAATAACAAGCAAATTTATAAAAAAGTGTCTTACTAAAACTGACTTTTATCTTTTTATTTATTTATTTTTGCAAGGTGGGATTTGTTGAAAACTCAATAAAAAATTATTAATTATGTTGAACATTCCGGTTTATAAATTCGAAGCGTTTACATTTAACGAAACGATTGTTACATTGGTTGAGGCGTGTCATCATTACGGATTCAGTCATTTACCGGTAGTTGAAAAAGGAATTTATCGCGGTATGATTAGATGTGATGATTTAATGGACATAGAAAATCAGGAGGATAGTTTACAACAACACCGGCATTTATTAGAAAAAGTATATTTGTCTGACCGGATGAACTGGACGGAATCGTTGGCTGTTATGATGCGCAACGAAGCTAATGTAATGGGCGTGCTTGATTTATCGGGACAATATATCGGCGTTCGTTTGTTAGATGATATTTTGAATTTGTTGACCGAAAAAGATTTTGTGAATACGGATGGCTACATCTTGGTAGTCAGTAAATTAACTGCGGATTTCAGTGTCAGTCAAGTGGCGCAAATTGTGGAGTCGGACGGCGGCAAAATTTTGGGAATATTGGTCAATGAAACCGGTCAAAATACCGAAGTAGAAATTAAAATAGCCACAGACGATATTAATGAAATCATTCAAACCTTTCGCCGTTATGATTACAATATTATCAGTCAAATGGAAGAAGATTTGCATCTGCAAGAACTTAAAGAACATTCCGATTTTTTAAGGCGTTATTTGGAAATGGGGAATTAGTTATGACTAGCTGGTGATATGTAGTAGATTTTTTTTGAAAAAACAATCTTTTTACTTCAATTTTTTTAAAATTTTCTTTGCCCGACTGCGATAACCGGCTGTTTGTTGGAAGATATTTTCAGACAAAATATTTTTGAGTTCCGGTAAAATCCAATTTTCAGTAGCAGGTAATTCTCCCAATTCAAAAATAATTTGCATGGCATGAACTTTAGAAGCAACTCTAAAATTCCCGATTAACCAATCGAAAGCAGCGGTTATGATAGATTGAATATGTTTGTCGTTTAAAAAAAATCCGGTATCTTCTTGTGTTTTTGAAAAATGTTTTTGAACTATTAAATGCGTTGTTTTAGCGACTGGTCTTACTGCCGAATCTTTTTTGATTAACAACAATGACTCGGTAAAAAAATCAAGATGTTGCAATATTAAATCCAATTTTTTTAAAGCTACAAATTCTACCACCCAAGCGGCTTTATAGTGATAAGCATATCCGGGGTCAAAAGTTAGTTGTAATAGTATTTTTGATTCTTCTGGATGATTTAAAAAATAATCTGCCGCCTGCAACCGGTTTAATCTTGCAGCAGTTTTCATTTGTTCTATGATGGTTTTTGCTGGCATATCTATTTTTTACGGAATAAACCTGATTTTCCGGCCGCATCAACAAATATTTCAAAAGGTGTTTCGTGGTCGGTATCGTATGTGTATATCTTGTAAGAAACTTGCCAGTCTTTTAATAATTGTATGCTTATGTCAGGCTTGATAATTTTATCATGTTTACCCATGCTAATATGATGTATGGTATCGGTTGCTAACAAACGGTTGTCGGGGCGCACCAAAAGGGTCATTACCAACGCGGGATTGAGCAATAAGGTCGGAATACGGTAATAATTGCCCAAATGAAACCCGAAATACCCTCCCATACTGCTACCTACAATGATATCAGGAAGAAATTTTTGAATTAATTTTTCCAAATATTGATACGTCTCGGGAATATTACGATAAGTCAGTAAGGGATTGACAACTTTTCCAAATTGTTTTAACCAATCGGTACGGCTGTTTTGATTAGTGCTATTTAAGCCATGTAAATACAATGTAGTCATAAACGTATATGCTTCATTATTTTATCCGTTGCTCCGACATTTTGCAAGGCATAAGTTTTAGTAATGCCGGCTTTTTGTTTTCTTAAATACGGCTTTTGTATCAACCGGTCAAGCGCGGCTTTTAGTTCGGCAAAATTATTTATGGTGATTAAGCCACCGGCAATTTTTAAATCGACAGCTTCTTTAAATTTGTCAATATGCGGACCGGTAATTATTGGCACGCCGAAAACCGCCGGCTCTTGAATATTGTGGATGCTTTTGCCGAATCCATTGCCTATATACACGATATCTGCATCGACATAAATTTTATTTAATAAGCCTATTGTGTTCAAAATTAACACTTTGTGTTTTGATAAATCAGTGTCTTTATGTATATCGGAATAACGAATGGCATGGACATGCAATTTTTTTTCTATTTCTGAAATATGTTTATCATGTATTTCATGTGGTGCTATAATAACTTTCAAATTTTCCGGGCTGCTGTTGATGTAACGTGTCAACAAATCTTCATCTTTGGGCCAAGTGCTGCCGGCAATCAACAAAATATTGTTTTGTTTAAAATTTTTTATAAAATCATAAGAAGGCGCAGTTTGGGCTATTTGAAACACGCGGTCAAAACGGGTGTCGCCGGTTATGGTAACTTGTTTAAATCCTTGTTGGTTTAAGACTTTTTGACTGTTGTCGTCTTGGACAAAAAACCGGTTAAAAGCTTTTAAGGCATTTTTTAACCAAGGGCTGTATGCTTTAAAAAACGGATGATTTTTTGTAAATAATCCCGAAATTAAATAGGTGGTTATTTGTCTCTTTTTTAATTCATGTAAATAATTGGGCCACAAATCGTATTTGACAAAAAACACCACATCGGGTTGCACCAAATCTAAAAATTTTTTGACATTTTGACGGGTGTCGATGGGTAAATAACTGACACAATCCGCCGGTGTTTTATCTTTTTTGACTTCATATCCGGAAGGTGAAAAAAATGTCAAAAGTATTTGGTAATCAACGTATTGTGATTTTATTTTTTCTATAACCGGCAGCGCTTGTTCATATTCACCCAGTGATGACACATGAAACCAAATGGTTTTTTGGTTCGGATTTAAGCATGTTTTGAGCTTTTTAAAAATCTGTTTTTGTCCGGTTTTGAAATATTGGACTTTTGATCCAAAAAAATTTCCGAAAAGTAAGAGAAACTTTTCGGAAATCCATAACAATATATTGTATAAATATTTCAAATGCGTGTTTTTTATCTCATTTATGATAGCATGAGCGGCATCACCAGCATGGTTACCAATTCGCCTTCTTCTAAACCGTCAACCGGATGGATTAAAGCAGCTTTGCTGGGCATAGACATATTGATAGACACTTCATCCGAATCCAGATTGGATAGCATTTCAATTAGAAATTTCGAGTTAAAGCCGATAGCCATATCGTCACCTTGAAAATTACAAGTCATACGTTCTTCCGCTTTACTGGAAAAATCCAAATCTTCGGCGGAGATTTTTAATTCCGAACCGGCAATATCAAAACGGATTAAATGTGTGGCTTTACTGGCAAAAATATCGACTCGTTTAACGACATTGAGCAGATTTTGACGATCAACCACCATGACATTAGGATTTTCCGTAGGAATAACCGCATTGTAATTGGGATATTTTCCGTTTATCAAACGGGACAATAATTGAATATTATCAAAGTCAAATTTGACATTCCGATCGTCATAGGTAATGGTCACATCATCTTCTGTACCGGCTATATGATTTTTTAAAATTTGTAATGGTTTTTTAGGGACAATAAAATTGTTTTCAGTATCAGCTTTCAGGTCTTGACGCTCATACTTGACCAGTTTATGGGCGTCGGTTGCCACAAAATTCAAACTTTCGGGCGAAAATTCAAAAAAGACACCGGTCATAGTCGGGCGCAAATCGTCATTTCCGGTTGCAAAAATGGTCTTACTGATGGCATCCGCCAAGATGCTTCCGGGTATTTTTAAACTTTCGGCTTCTTCCATTTCAACCGGATTGGGATAATCTTCGGCACCGGTATAAGCAAAACTGTATTTTCCGGTTTCACTGATGATATCCATGGTGTTGTCATCATTAAACATAAAGGTCAAGGGTTGAACCGGTAAAGCTTTGATAGTGTCTACCAGCATACGAGCCGGTAATAAAAAGGCGCCGTTTTCATTCGATTCAACCGGCAGAGTTGCCGTCATGGTTGTTTCCAAATCGGAAGCTGTGATTTTTAAGTTGTTATTATGCAACTCAAATAAAAAATTATCTAAAACCGGAATGGTGTTATTGTTGTTGATAACGTTTCTTAAAGCTTGTAGATTTTTGATTAATTCGTCACTTGAAACTAAAAATTGCATAGTCTTATTTTTTTCTCAAACAAAAATACAAATTATTTTTTAGTTTGTGCCGGTAAAAAATATTTTATCCCGGTACTGATTTGTGCCGAACCTAAGTAATTAATTTGAAAATTCCACCACCATTGTTTTTTTATCAGGTATTCAAAGCCAACTTGCAGTTGAAACAAATCGAGAAAATTTTCTTTGACAGGCTTATCAGTATTGTGATAAATATTTTGCTCGCCGTCGTATATTTCATAAGTATAAGTGGTTGAAAAAGGGATGTTTATAGTAAATCCAACTCTGGGTTGCCATTTTTCGGAAACTGAAAAGCGACGATAAAACGGAATGGAAAAATGCCAAGTGCGAAGGTGTAAATCATAGATGATGTTGTTAGATACATGTTTTAATCCGCCTCTATAATAACCGATTTCCAGTCCTGAAAAAATTTCTGCATTTTCACTGACAAGAAAATGATAGCTGATATCAAAACCGGGTTGAAAAGTGACGGTATGATCTCTGTAAAAATGTCCGTCAAAATATGTAAAAACAGTTGATAAACCAAAACTGCTATTTTGTGCTTGCTGTTGAAAATATGAAGCAAAAAGTATCAATAGGAAAATTTTTTTCATAATTTATATTAGTTAATATTTGTTAAAGAGCATATTTAATCCGCGTATTTTACATCCATTCGGCCTTTGGTTATTTTTAAATAATGGTTGGTGTCATCTACCAAATCGGCTTCAAAAACCGCACTAAAATGTTTGGCAATAGTATCCAATTCTAAAACTCTCATGAATGTTTTGTGGTTGTCAATGGCATGATATTGCGTAGTATTTTCTTGTATGGTGCATGTATTTTGATTGGCACTATTCATTTCATATAAGCCTTTTCCTTGATAGTGTTTGATTGTATAATTAATATTAATGTCTCCGCAAATATGAACGTTTAAATCGTTGTTGGTTAATTCAACGTTTATCGGATGGTTGTTAAAAAGTGTATGACAGGTTGGAACAACCGGCGTGCCGTTCAAATAATAAAAAACCGAATCTTCACCAAATTCGTTATATTCTCTGACACAGTTTTGAAAACCTAACGAAAACAGAAGGGCAAGGCAAAAAAGGAATGTGTTTTTCATAGCAAAATATTATGGGTAGAAAAAACTTAGCAAAAATTATACCGATTTGTTAACGATGTTTTGGGAATAATGCTGCGATGACGGGCTTTTTAATAATTTTTCGTATCAATTTTAGTTATACCGGTTGAATAATTATCCTTATTTTTGTCAGCAAACTTAAAAAATATTCAAATGAAGATTTTGGTAACCGGCGGTTTGGGGTTTATCGGTTCGCATACCGTTGTAGCTTTACAAGAAAAAGGCTATGATGTAGTGATTATTGATAATTTATCCAATTCGGATATAAGTGTGTTGGAGGGGATCACTAAAATTACCGGCATACGTCCCGGTTTTGAAGCCATTGATTTAAGAGATAAACCCAAAGTTATAGATTTTTTTAACCGATACCATAATATTGAAGGGATTATTCACTTTGCCGCTTCTAAAGCCGTGGGTGAAAGTGTTCAAAAACCTTTGTTGTATTATGAAAACAATCTCAATACCTTGATTTATTTGTTGCAACAAATGCAAGAAAAAGCCATTCGCAACTTTATTTTCAGCTCGTCATGTACTGTTTATGGTGAGCCGGATGATTTGCCTATAACGGAAACCGCCCCGGTTAAACCTGCTTTATCGCCTTACGGTAACACGAAGCAAATAGGCGAAGAAATTATTCGTGACACGGCGAAAGCCTATCCGTTGTTTAAAAGTATTGCTTTGCGTTATTTTAATCCGATTGGGGCGCATCCTTCCGGTTATATCGGTGAATTGCCTTTGGGCATACCGCAAAATCTTGTGCCATTTGTCACGCAAACAGCAGCCGGTATCCGTAAAGAATTGTCTGTTTTCGGCGATGATTATCCGACACCGGATGGTACCGCCATTCGCGATTATATTCATGTGGTCGATTTGGCTGAGTCGCATGTCGTGGCATTAGAGCGTTTGTTAAACAATACGCAAAAAGTTAATTTTGAAGTCTTTAATATCGGAACGGGACGCGGCAGTTCGGTGATGGAAATTATTAAAAGCTTTGAAAATGTAAACGGAATCAAACTCAATTACAAAATCACCGGCAGACGTGAAGGCGATGTCACAGCCGTTTGGGCAGATACAAGTTTGGCCGAAAAGGAATTGGGTTGGAAAGCCCGCTTAACTATGGAAGATGCTTTGCGCGACGCTTGGCGATGGCAACAAAAAATTTCTAAATCGTCCTGATTTTTTTATTACTTTTTGAGTCAACCTATTTTAGGACAAGTCACAGATTTAAATTTTACAAAAATATAAAATCTGAAATTATTAATCGATGTTCAATATTTTTTTTCATTTTTCAATTTCTCAGATTATAAGCACAAATATGAAGAAATATTTTCATTGATATTCTAAGGTAATCTATGATGTAAATAAAATCATCATTGCCTCAATTCCTTATTTCCTCTAAATTTGCACTTGAATTTTAAGAAAAAAGAAATGTATGATTATATTGTAGTAGGACTGGGCGTCGCCGGTTGGTCGTTTTTGCAACAATTGGATGAAAATCGTCAAAATTATGTAGTTTTTGACAATCAGTCGCAACAATCAACCCGGATTGCAGGTGGTATGTTTAATCCGGTTATTCTTAAACGTTTTACACCGGCTTGGAAAGCTCATGAATGGTTAAAATATGCCTTGCTGCAATTTC
This sequence comes from Flavobacteriales bacterium, assembly GCA_027031025.1. Lineage (GTDB taxonomy): Bacteria > Bacteroidota > Bacteroidia > Flavobacteriales > Flavobacteriaceae > WGBX01. The sequence goes on from JALVEJ010000297.1 coordinate 17,979, forward strand.
AAAAAGCCGAATTGCAATACGGACAAAAATATATACATTATATTGATATTTATCGCAAACTAACCGGTGTGGAAGAACAGAACAATTGGGTGGCTGCTTCTGACAAGCCGGTTTTGTCCGAATATATGAAGGATATTGTTTTTGAATCCATTGATGGAATTGAAGCGCCGTTTGGCTTTGGTGTTTTGCAAGGCACCGGCATTGTCAATGTAGCACAACTGCTCAATGATGTCGCAACCGATTTAAAACGGCATCATAAATTATTTGAAGCGGATTTTAATTATGAGCAACTTCAAATTTTTCCCGATTATGTTTCATATGGTGATATCAAAGCCCGCAAAATTGTGTTTGCAGAAGGCTTTGGTATAAAGCGAAATCCTTTTTTCAAACACCTGCCTTTAACAGGCACCAAAGGGGAAATGTTGATGATTGAAACCGAAGCTGATATCCCATACATTGTCAAATCTAATGTTTTTATAGCGCCCAATGTTGCCCGGAAAGGACAATATTATGTCGGGGCGACCTATAATTGGGAGGACAAAACCAATATACCAACGACTGCTGCCCGAAAGCATTTGGAAAGCAAGTTGCAAAAATTGTTGCATCGACCATATAAAGTGGTGCAACAAAAAGCCGGCATACGCCCTACGGTTATTGACCGGCGACCGCTTGCAGGAAAACATCCGGATTATCAAAATGTTGCGGTGCTTAATGGTATGGGCACACGCGGTGTAATCTTGGCACCGGCTACGGCCAAACAATTGTTTCAATATCTGGAATTTGATATGCCCATGCTAAAAGAAGTTGATATTAGGCGGTTTTCAAAATTTTCTGATTGAAAACCAAGCTCTGGTTTTAGATCTACTAGGTTTTTAAAACTTTTAATAATCATTGTTATATTGAACTTTAAAGTTTTAAAGTATTTGATAGTCAAGGATATGACCCGTATATCGTTGATGTTATTTAAGATTTTCCAATTTGTCTAAATCGGAGAAAAGTAATTTGATGTTTTCATACGAATTTTCAAGCGGAAAATCATCAGAATTTACATCAATCCATTCTACCCGTTCAATGCCTTCTTCGGTTTGCGGAATTAAAGCGCTTTTTTCCAGCTCATTCATTTTATACCAATGGGTAATTTTGAGCCGTTTCTTGTTTTGGTCATTAAACAAATGATATGTGTCTAATAAAAAATGGTCAATTTTGATATTTTGAATACCGCATTCTTCTTTAACTTCTCTGATAGCGGTTTCAGCCGGTTGTTCGCCCGGTTCCATTTTCCCTTTTGGTAAGTCCCACTTGCCGTTACGATAGATAAACAAATATTTATGTTCATCGTTTTCAACAATGCCTCCGGCTGCTTCAATGACGTCAAAATGTTTTTTAAAAGTCTCCCAAGCTTCATCGATACGGGGATGATACAAAAAAACTTCCGGCAAGAGATTAGCTTGTAACTTGCTGATAATCTCGTCCAAGTTTACCGATGAAAAAGCATAAACGTTTTGAGAACTTTCATTAAGATTGTCCGTAATGGTTATGGCTTTATCAAAAATGTAAACTTTATAGGACATAGTTCTTAATTTATCCAACAAATTTAATAATATTCCTTAAAAAACAAAAGCTTTTTAGGTTAAACTTTTTGCTTTTTTATATTGAGTTGATAACCAGGAAAGTGGTTGATAATCGATAATTTTAATGAATATTGTTGTTAAAAATATTTCAAATTTCGAATGGCTTTTATCGGATTGTCATGATTAAAAATATAACTGGCGGCAACCAATACATCGGCGCCGGCAGCAAAGAGTTTTGGGGCATTAACATCATTGACACCGCCATCTATTTCAATCAAAGTTTTAGAGTTGTGTGCTTCAATCATATTCTTGACTTCGGCAATTTTTTGATAAGTGTGTTCAATGAATTTTTGTCCGCTGTACCCCGGATTGACTGACATAATTAAAACTAAATCCAACTCGGAAACAATATCTTTTAACAGACTGACAGGCGTATGCGGATTGAGCGCTACACCGGCTTTCATACCTGTTTTTTTGATCAAATCGACCGTGCGGTTCAGGTGAATTTGAGTTTCGTAATGCACTGTCAATATATCGACACCGACCAAATTGAAATTATGGATATAGCGTTCGGGCTGCTCAATCATTAAGTGGGCATCAAAAACTTTGTCGGTGAGTTTGCGCAAACTTTTAATGACCGGCATACCAAAGCTGATGTTAGGAACAAAATTGCCATCCATTACATCAAGATGAACCCAATCGGCATCACTTTGATTGAGCATTTTAAAACTTTTTTCCAAATTGGCAAAATCAGCTGATAAAATAGAAGGAGAAATTATTGGTGTTTTCATAAACATATACTTTGATTCAGCTAATTTAAAAAATAAAAATGCTTTTGGGTATAATTTTTGCTTATTTTTGTAAATCTGATGTGTGTTGTGTTATAACCCTAAAAATTACAAGTTTAGTCGATGAATTACATTTTATTTGATGATGATATTATAAAAAAATCACTTCTTCCATTGACTTATTTTCGTCCGGTAAGTGCAATACGTTGCGGTATTTTAACCTTAAAAGAAAAATGGGAACGGGCTTTGCAATCTCCGGTTAGTGCCTTAACGGAAGCATATCTGCAACAAAAATTTCCCGTTAAATATCAGCCTGATAACATTTATATTAATAGTGCGGTTTTTCCGGATGACGGGTTGATGGCTGCGATTAAAAAACTTCAAAAAACGGAGGCGCTTGTTAAAAATGATTTGGTTTTAGCTATAAGACAAGATCAACTGACTTTTAAGGATATTCAAACCATTACTGTGGCTGGTGATAATAAAATAGAATATCAAGGAAAAGTTAATTTTATAAAACAGCCTTATGATATTTTTACCAAAAATGCTGCGCAGAT
>JALVEJ010000298.1 GCA_027031025.1 Flavobacteriales bacterium
GTCGCGCCCTCGAGGCCTACTCCACGGGCAACTGGGCACCGCTCGCCCCCTACGTGAGCGAGCTGGCGCAGAAGCAGCTGACGCTGGCCCACGAAAAGGTCTCGCGGATCGACGACGTCGTCGTGGGCGGCGTGCGCATCGTCCGCCTGTCCCGAGACGGCGACCAACAGCGCCTCGACGTGGTCTTCGAAGACACCCGCACCGAGACCCTCCGAGGGGGCGCCACCCGCGACGTCATCGTCCATGAGCGCTGGACCTTCCGCCGAGCCGCGTCCGCGGTCTCCCTCCCCCCCGAGGACATGCAGCGCCTGGGCTGTCCGAACTGCGGCGCCGCGGTGGAGACCGACAACCTCGGCGCCTGCGTCCACTGCCACACCCCGATCACCGCCGGCCAGCTTCAGTGGCAGGTCGACGGCGTCGAGCTGGGTCAGCGCAACCGGGTCGTGGCCCCCGAAGTGGGCTTCGTGGCCGGCGGCGACGAGACCAGCGTCCACGTGCCCATCGTCCAGCACCCCCACCTCCAGGCGGAGGCTCGCAAGCTCCTCGCCCGCCACCCCGACCTCACCATGGAGGCCTTCGCCCAGCGCGTGAGCCTGGTCTTCCACGAGCTGCAGAGCGCCTGGTCCGAAGGCCGGTGGGAGCGAGCGCGGCCGTACGTCACCGACGCCCAGTTCCAGAGCCTCCGCTTCTGGATGGACCGCTACGCCAAGCACGGCCTCCAGAACAAGCTGGACGACGTGGATCTGGAGCGCACCACCGTGGTGAAGATCGCGGTCGACGCCTGGTACGAGTCCATCACCGTCCGCGTCGTCGCCTCCATGAAGGACTACATCGTCGACACCAAGACGGGCAAGGTCGTGGGCGGCAACGCGAAGGTGGCTCGGCGCTTCGCAGAGTACTGGACCTTCCTGCGGGCCAGCGGGACCGACGGCAGCACCAAGGGCGACGAGCGCAGCTGCCCCAGCTGCGGGGCCCCCCTCGACCAGGTGAACCAGGCGGGGGTGTGCGGCTACTGCGGCACCAAGATCACCACCGGCCGCTTCGACTGGGTCCTGGCGCGCATCGAGCAGCCCGAGGCCTATCGGGGGTAGGCGGGGACGCCCCCGACCCTCCCATGGGTTCTCGCAACGTGCTACCGGTGCCCTTGGAGGTGTTCATGCTGCTCGTCGTCGTGTCCCTGGCGTTCGCCGACCCGTCCCACAGCGCCATCGACGGCGCTTCGTGGACCGAGCTCACGCGAAAGAAGCACCCCGACGCGGGCGAGATCGTGATCAAGACCACCTCCATCGATGGCGTCGACTGCTTCCGGGGGGAGGCGGTCACCGACGTCCCGGGCAGCAAGCTCCTCGACGTGGTGGCCGACGTCGAGAGCGCGGTGAACTGGTCCTCCGCCGGCCTCTCCGAAGCGAAGCTCCTCTCGAAGAACGGAAACAGGCTGGACTACTACCAGTTCCTCGACGTCCCGGGCTGGACGATGGCCTCCGACCGCTTCTGGTTCCTCACCAGCGAGGTGGAGTCGTCCGATGGCAAGTGGAGCTTGCGCTGGAGCCGCCTGGACCACGGCGGCAGCCACAAGGAGGCCTACGAGGCCTTCAAGGCGGCCCACAGCTCCGCCGTCGAGCCCCCCGTCAACGTGGGATCCTGGGTCTTCGAAGACACGGGCAGC
>JALVEJ010000299.1 GCA_027031025.1 Flavobacteriales bacterium
ACCGTGGAATAGCGCTTAACCGGTTTAAAGAGGAAATTTAGAAACAGTAATAAAATGCCAATATGTAAACCGGAAATGGCTAAAATATGCACCGTTCCGGTGGCTTGAAAGTTTTGGTATATATCCGGCGATAAGGCTTGTCGTTCGCCCAAAAGCAATGCGGTTTCCAAACCAAAAGTTTTCGGACTCAGGTGTTTTTTTAACCGGTTTTTGATTTGCGTTTTGAACTTTGAAATGCGATACAGCCAATTTTTGTGTCCGTTAGGCAAAATTTTATAACCGGCATTTTTTAAGTTTATCTGATGGTATATGCCGTGGTGTTTTAAAAAATTCCGGTAATTGAATCCGAAGGGATTAAGAGGCTTGGGAATTTTTTGGATATGATTTTTGTCAGCAAGTAGTTGAATTGTTTCTCCAATATGAGGTTTTTTTTCGTTATTAGGAATTTTTAACAACATTTTACCCGTCGCCCGGTGTTGATTAATTTGTTGCACACCGGCATAAAAATTATGATAAGAACCGGTCGGTTTTATTTCTTTTAAAATATTTAAAACCAATGCATTATTGGGTTTTATGTAGTGTTGAAAATGTTGAAGCTGATTTTCTGGTTGGTGGATTCCGCTTAATATTTGTCCTAAAATGCCAGTTGTTAAAGCCAATAAAACCGGAATGATTTTGAGTTTTTTTATCCGTTTGTTTTGGTAAATGTGTAGTATTGACAATCCGCCGATGCTTCCTATGAATACTGGAATACTATATTGTATGGAAATGGGCCATAAATTGTAGCTTGCAATGCCTAACATCAAGCACACACTGAGAAATATAACCGGAAAACGAGACCATATTTTCAAAACAGGATAACAACTTTTTGTCAAAGTTAATGATTTTATAAAAATTAGCCAATGTTTAGTAAAAAAATTTAACTCAATGTTATAAATATCTATAATCAAACTTTGAATTTATTAAAAAATTAGTCTTCTATAAAACCTTTCGTTTAGCTCAAACAGCAGATTGTCCTTTACGTCCGTTCCACTCAAATTTTACGGAAAACCTTCGTATGGCGGGAGTAATGATCGCAGAGTACAAGTGTTTTTCTTACTTTTTGAGGTAAGATTTTAGTTTTTCAATTACTTCGTAACATGTGCTTTTCTGCTAGTGTCATGTCAAGTGTGTTATGACGCATAAGCCGAAGTTATTTTTGTGGAGAGTAAGGCATAAAATTTTCAGCATAGCCGTAGCTATGGTTAAAATTTTTAACGCAGCTATCTGCAAAAAGAACAAGTGCTTGGTATGACAATATTATGCTTGACAGGACACTAGGTGTGTGCCGTCGGTGGCAGAGACCTCGACGGAGCGGTTAATCCTCCTCATTTAATAACTCTTCAAGTGCTATAATAGCTTCTTGGGTTAAATGTTGCTTATCCGACAATTTATCTAAAAGCTCTTTTTTTGTCAAATTTTTGAATTTTTCTTTATAAAAAGATTTATCGAGCTTAGAAGCTTTATTTTTTGTTTTTTTGATAAATATTAGGCTGCTGTAAATTTTTAAAAACCAAATTGTTAAGATTAAAGCAATCAACTCAATGCTGAAAAATTTATTGCCAAGATAAAAATTTAAATAAGACAACTTTATAATTCCAAATAAAGTTAATAGTAAAAAAATCAGCAAAAGGTGTTTATACAATGACCTCAAAAAGAAAAAAGAAATATTTATCACTAATAAAAATATGGCGCTAACAAGCAAAGTTGGTTCTATAAATGCGCCCATGATTAATAATGAGATTAAAGAAACTAGCATAATACCATCTATTGTCAGCAATAATGCTAATTCTCGCCTGTGGTTTATTGGTTTATTCTGGATTGATGTTGTTGATGTTGATTTTTTTGTAGGCTGAACCATCATTTTCTAAATCTATTAAAGTTTTTGATAGCAATATTTTGCTGTTTATTGTAAATTGCATAAATAATTCCCGGAATACCTAAAATAGACAGAATCATATAAACCAGCATAACTGATTTAAACCAATAATTCTTAAATACATAAAAAACTGACAATGATAAAATCGAAAATATTATTAAAGATACTACTAAATTTTGGAATAAAGATTTTTTTGCCTTAACACCATTCACATGGTATCGATTAGTTGTTTTACACTGAGGACAAGATAATTCAAACTCTTTTCCTTTTTCTTTTACTAATTGCGCTCTATCAAGCGCTTTGGATTTTATAGGGATAGGTTTTTTACATTTTTTACAAATCACTTCTTTTTTCATGACATTAATAATCTTGCACTTTTTTAATCTATTTGCTTTTGATGTTCATTTATTTCGTTTGTATTTGTTTTTATTTTTTTTTGGTAAAATCTTATCTATGGATTAATTGAATTTTACAATGTAAATAAATACTTAAACTTCTTTTCTATCGGGAGCATTTGTTTGAACAATGCAAAGTAAAGATAGGAAATTTTATGTCGTACTATCGCAATCTTTCTATTTATTACTGGCTAACACCAAATCAAAAATATCTGCCGCTACATCTTTTTTATTTTTAAGCGGATAATCAATGATATCGCCTGTTTTTGTCAAAATACTGACTTTGTTGGTATCATGTTTAAAACCGGCATTTTTTTCGCGCAAGGAATTTAGGACAATAAAATCCAAATTTTTTTTATGCAATTTTTTCAAAGCATTGGCTTTTTCGTTTTCGGTTTCCATGGCAAAACCAATCAAAATTTGACGACCGTTTTTTTTTTGCCCCAACGCAGCCAATATATCTTTGGTTGCTTTAAGTTTCAGGCTCATTGTGTCGCCGCTTTTTTTTATTTTTTCCGTAGCCGTTTGTTCCGGGGTAAAATCTGCTACTGCCGCTGCCATAACCGTAATATCGGCATTATCAAATTCTTTATGCACCGCTTCATACATTTGTGCGGCATTTTGAACGTTTATTGTTTTGATATTCGGGTGTGAAGTTTGTAAGTGGGTCGGTCCCAAAACCAAAACGACTTCGGCACCGCGCTCGGCCGCTTCTTCCGCAATGGCAATCCCCATTTTACCACTCGAATGATTGCCTATAAACCGAACCGGATCAATAGATTCGTAAGTAGGACCCGCAGTCACCAAAACCTTTTTGCCGGTTAAGTCACTTTTTTTTTTAAAGAAGTCGTTGATGTGTGCAAAAATATTTTCAGGTTCTTCCATGCGTCCGTAGCCGGTCAATCCGCTTGCCAGCTCGCCTTCGGTTGCCGGTATAATGTCATAACCGTAAGTTTGTAGTTTTTTCAGATTGGCTTTGGTGGCGGGGTGTGCATACATATCCAAATCCATAGCCGGTGCTATCATTACCGGGCATTTGGCAGACATATACACTGCTAGCAAAAAATTATCTGCTTGGCCATGAGCCATTTTGGCCAAAGTATTGGCGGTTACCGGTGCAAAAACCATTAAATCTGCCCACAAACCCAATGAAACATGATTGTTCCATGTACCTGTGTCATCTTTGACAAAATCCGTCAAAACCGGTCGGCCCGATAAAGTTGCCAAGGTTACAGGCGTTACAAAATCATGAGCCGACTCCGTCATAATAACTTGAACATTGGCACCAGCTTTTCTGAGCAATCGCACCAGCATCGGAATTTTGTAAGCGGCAATGCCTCCGCTTATACCGATAATTATATTTTTGTCTTTAACAGACACGGTTTATTTAAACTCTTTGTATTCATCTTCTGACAAATCTTGCCAGTAAATTTTGCCTTCCAACCATTCTTGTAGCGCAATGGCCGTAGGTTTGGGCAAACGTTCATAAAAACGTGAAATATCAATCTGCTCTTTGTTTTCAAAAATTTCGGCCAACGAATCTTGGTCGGTTTCAAATTCTTTCAGTTTTTTTAGCAATTCGTCCTTCAATTCTTTATTAATTTCCTCCGCCCGTTTAGCAATAATTTTTATGGCTTTATAAATATTTCGGGTCGGTTCTTTAACTTTTTTCCTGTCGTAGGTAATAGTTGTTAATGGTGCTTTGGTTTTTTTTAAATCTGCCATAGTCTATATTGATTTGTTGTTATTTAGTTCTAATGTTTTTCAAGAATTTATTTGGTGCTGACTTCATTTGCTTGCTTGTCATTCAAGGCTTTTTGCAATTTGTCATACAGCTTTTTTGCCTTGGTTTTCAACTCGTCATCTTTGCTTTTTTGCACAAAATTTTGATAATATTGTATAGCGGTTCTCAAACGCTCCGCTTTTTTTGATTCTACACTATTCAAGGCCAAATCGCCGGCAGCTTTAAACCTGTAAAACAAAGCCTTTTCCTTCAAGTAAGACCCCGGATAATCTACTAAATAGTTGTTAAATGCTCTGATTGCCGCTTTATAACGGTCTAAATCATAATACATTTTGGCTATTTCAAAATATTTACGTTCAAGTTTTCGCTGCAATTTCTCATTGATAGCATTGACCTCATCTTTGTATTTAGAGTAAGGATGTTTTTTTAAAAAACTATTAATTTCTTCAATAGCCCGCACCGTATAACTTTGGTCTTGCGAATACACCGGCGAAAGCGCCTCATAAGCTTTAACTATATAAAAATCAGCCTCTTCCGCCTTAGAGCTTTCAGGGTATAAACGGGTAAATTTTCTAAATTTCTCTCCCGCCGATTGCCAATATTTCATCTTATACAACGACATGGCATGCGCAAACAATAAACGTTGATACACCGGTTTGTGTTTATAAAACTTATCCACTTGTTCAAACAATTGGTCGGCTTTGTGATATTTGCCGGCTTCATACATTTTCCACGCCAGTTTATACTTGGCTTGCAGGTCATTTCCATTATAAACTTTTTGAAATTCACCACAAGATGATAACAATAAAATACCTGCAAGTATAAAAATCAGTTTTTTCATTTAAATCAGTTTTTTTATTAATGTTGGCAAGTCTGCTTCCGCAAATCCGCCGCAATTAGCCACGCACACCGGGCTATCCATTTTAGTGTGTTCGTGTCAGCCACACAAAGTATAGCCGTTTGTCGAGCTTCCTGCGGTCGCTGCCCTCCGGCTTGCTTTGTAAGTGTCTGCCACAACCACAGCTGTCATTCCTATCCCTCTTGCAAGAGAAGCGTCGCATTAAACAAACTTCCAATTTGCAAAAATAAGACTATTATATTACATAGCGAAATTTTATAAACTATCAATTGCAAATTTTGCCACAAAATAACCCGAAAATCTCAAAAGTCAAGCCAAACTTTTGTTAAATTTCCAAATATAATCATTTCACCCCTTAGGGGTTTAACAAGGCCTCAACCGGATACACGTTGCTTTTTAATATGTCAGGTTTTATACCAAAAGGAATTGTATATTAGTCCAAAATAAATTGGAATATTTTTTTTCTGTATCAAGGCAAAAAACGCAGTTATAGCCGGTAGCTATAACGAGTATCTTTAACGAAGATACAGGAAAAAAGAAACGATTTATTGGACTAATATATAGTTGTTTTTGGTATTGTTATTCATCGCCTAATAGAGAAGCGAAAAATTAGCCGGCACACACACTCAAGAAAACCTTAATATCCTTAATGTCTTAATGGTTTAAAAAAACATATAATGTATTGATTACCAATGTGTTAAATTGAAAATGTTGTATTATTGCCTCTTAATGACAAATCGCTCAATGCGCCAGAAACTAATTCGATTTCAACTCAATAATTATACTTATCCCCCCATTTATTTTTTAAATCTTTTTGATAATTATTTTCTTTTAGATTATGCCCAGGCTGATACAAAGTTTTATTTTTAAGTTCTTCCGGCATAAAATTCATCTTCACAAAATTACCTTCAAAATTGTGCGCATATTTATAATCTTTACCATAGCCCTGTTCTTTCATCAATTTGGTCGGGGCATTTCGCAAAGCCAAAGGCACTTCCAAATTTCCGGTTTCTTTGACCAATTGTTGTGCCTTGTTAATCGCCATATAAGCAGAATTGCTTTTCGGCGAATTAGCTAAATAAATAGTCGCTTCCGCCAAAGTAATCCGGGCTTCGGGCCAACCTATTTTATTCACCGCATCAAATGCCGCATTGGCTATCAAGAGCGCATTGGGGTTTGCCAGCCCGATATCTTCCGATGCCAAAATTATCAAACGACGGGCAATAAAAACCGGATCTTCGCCCCCTTCAATCATTCGTGCCAGCCAATAAACAGCCGCATTAGGGTCACTACCACGCACCGACTTGATAAAAGCCGAAACAATGTTGTAGTGCATTTCGCCTTTCTTGTCATACAAAAACGCATTACTTTTAACACTCTCTTTAACGGCTTCATCGGTGATAATAATGGGTTGTTGTTCTAAAAGTTGTAAAATGGTTTGTTCAAACAAATTGAGCAGCTTGCGAGCGTCCCCACCGGAATAATGTATCAAAGCACCGGTTTCTTTCAAAACGACATCTTGCTGTTTGAGCCATTCGTCTGTTTCCAAGGCACGTTGCAATATTTTTTGTAATGCCGGCTCATCCAAAGCTTTCAAGGTAAATACTTGACAACGTGACAACAAAGCATTATTCACTTCAAAACTCGGATTTTCGGTTGTGGCGCCAATCAAAGTTACCCATGCTTTTTCAACGGCTTCGAGCAAACTGTCTTGTTGCGATTTGTTAAAACGGTGAATTTCGTCTATGAATAAAATCGGGGTGGTTTGATTAAACAATCCCGACCGGTTTTTAACTTTGTCCAATATATTTCGGATGTCTTTAACACCGGAATTAATGGCGCTTAGTTTATAAAAAGGGCGTTTGGTCTCTGTCGCTATGATTTGTGCCAAAGTTGTTTTTCCGGTTCCGGGCGGTCCCCATAAAATAATGGATGACAGTAGATTAGATGTAATTTGATTACGCAAAACGGCATTTTGTCCCATAAGATGTTCCTGCCCGATATAACTTTGTAAATCTTTCGGACGCAC
>JALVEJ010000300.1 GCA_027031025.1 Flavobacteriales bacterium
CGAAAACGTTAACGATCCGCGCTACTTGCCTTCTCTTTACAGAAGAGGTGTAAGTACAACGGGTTTCCTTTCCGGCGGTACGGATAACAGAAGGTTTTTCCGTAAAACGAAAACATTTACCGTTAAAGGCGATATGGTTGCGCAATTATTTGGTAACCATGAAATAAAAGCCGGATTTGAAGCAAGGTTCCATGAAATTTTTGCTCAAAGTTACAGTGTTGAAATCGGAAAGTTAAACCCTGACGGAAGTTTCGGAAATCTCACAAACGATGATCTCTTATACGATTCGACGCTGACTATAATTAGAAGAAAACCTACATCGCCGGCATTGATCACCGAGTATACAAAATATCCAGTGGACGGCGCTATTTACGTTCAAGATAAAATAGAATTGGCAAAAACGTTAATCTTAAACGTCGGATTGCGTTACGAATATTTCGACCCGAAATCATTTTGGAATCCTAGATTATCAGATGAATTGCTCGAATCGAAATTCGGATTTTTACAAAAGAATGTTGTAAAGGCAAAAGTAAAACAACAATTGTCCCCGAGAATCAGTATATCATATCCAATTACCGACAGGGGAGTTATCAGATTTTCTTACGGGCATTTTTACCAGAACGGCTCGCTGTCAAGTTTATACAGAAACCCCGAATTTTATGTGACTAACGTTGGTACAACTCCTACTTTCGGTAACCCCGATGTTAATTTGCAAAGATCCGTGCAGTATGAAATAGGCTTGCAACAACAATTAACAGACAATTTCAAATTCGACTTAACGGGATTTTATAAAGACGTTCGCGATTATATTTTTACGCAAACGGTATTTACCAAAACAGGGCGTTCGTTCAGAGTGTTAACAAATTTGGCATATTCGAACGTAAGAGGTATAACTTTATCGTTTACGCAAAGAAGAGCGGCAGACGGAATGTTTTACGCTAATTTGGATTATACTTTTCAAATAGCAGAAGGTAACAGAACTTATCCTTCGGACGAATTGTTTTTTAGTGAAGTATCCGGTAAGCAATCGGAAACTTATTTGGTCCCATTGGATTTCGATAGACAACATATAATTAATTTAAGTATGGGATTATACGATCAAGGTAATTGGACGCTCGGAATTATCGGGAATTTCCAAACCGGTACTCCTTATACTCCAATTTTACCTTCCACCATACCGAATATTATTACTTATGAACAAAATTCCGACAGAAAACCTATTCAATGGAATGTTAACCTTAAGTTTGAAAAGTTCTTCAAGTTCGGAGATATAAGATACTCGTTGTTTGTTCAAATAGAGAATTTATTCGATACCCAGAACGAATTGGTTATTTATCCGAGCAGCGGTAGGGCATTGTCCGCAGTCGAAGAAACCGCAAACAGTTTTCAATTTACCGATATAAGAAAAAGAATTGAAAGAGGAGACCCCGGTTTGTTTGGAATTGAAGAAATAGACGGCTACTATTCAAAACGACCGGAAAGAGTTAGCAGACCAAGGGAAATCAGATTAGGTTTTTCTCTTAATTTATAATATTGAAAAATTGTGAGGAATTAAAAAAATGAAGTTTAAAATAATATTCTTAATTTTGGTTCTATTCTTAAGCGGTAATATAATTGCTCAAGAAAAAGATGAAT
>JALVEJ010000301.1 GCA_027031025.1 Flavobacteriales bacterium
TAGCAGTGGTAATATGGTGTATCTTTTAAACTGATAAGTTGTTTTCTAGCTGTTGTCATTGTTTAAACTCCTGCGTTTGGTTTGATTTTAGTCGAATTTGGTTGGAAATACAAGAATAAAAAGGGTCTAACCTCTCCCCATTTTTTTCATAAATCCTCACATTCTCCTCAAAATGGCATCAACGGAAACTGATCGGCAAATAAATCACGCATAATCGGTGGTTTTTCTGGTTTTGGTTTTCGCCACCAGTCATAAAATATCGTTTTTGCATCAGCAAATAAGGCTTGTATGCCGCTGAGCAAGGTATAGTATGGAAAAGTTAATTTTTGATTTGGCTTTTGTCTTCTTGCTTTAGCTATTAGTTGACTTCCGTCTTGTTGGTATGTTGCCAGTATTGCCCAAGCAAGTGTGGATAAGGCTACCAAATTCTGTAAAACATTCAACTTTCTTGCTTGCACACCTTCTAAGTCAAATCCTTGCTTACAAAAACGGAATCCTTCTTCACATGCCCATCTGCTCATATAGGATTGAATCAATTTTTCACCCTGTAATCGACCTCTAACTTTATCCGTTGTGACTAAAACCAATGGTTGTTTTTTGCCATGTCTAACAACAACCATATAAAGTGTTTTATCGGGGTGCTCTTTTAAAAAGACTTTTGTGATGCCAAATTTGACGGTTTCTTTACTATCTTTTTTGAGTTTTCCTTTGTGTTTTAACGGTAATTGCTTTGCTATTTGTTGAGCCGTGCCAAAACCTTTTGACCAGTTCCAATAACGTAAATTAGCAGCACGCACGCAGATGCGAAAATTATTTTCTAGCCAAAAGTCCCAAAGCTTAGAACGGTCGCCGCCTCTGTCAATCACCCAAAGTGGATTAATTGCATCTTTAAAATAGGCTCTAACGCGTAGCATACTTCGCTTTATGTCATCATTTTCGCTTTTATATGAGTTGCTGGTTGTAGATAATAAGCGTGTCAATAATGGTAAAGTTGATTGAGTTTTTAAACATCTGGCGACAACTGTTATCAATGGGTAACCGTTTACAATTGTGCCTTTATCACCATCTCTGACTTTGCAAATATTTTCGCTTTTGGTGCTTCCATTTCGGTTTAAATCTCCTGGATCGATACCGATAACCATGTCATCTGTGAGTTGCGGAACAACTTTTTGCAATAATAAATCTTCAGCTTCGCGTGCAATGTGCCCATGTTTTCCGAGCATGCGTGATAATCTTTTCATGGTGTGGTGTAGCCGAGTTGGCTCTTTGAGTGCTCGACATATTTTGGAAATTTGCACAGAGCCACTACTAAGAATGCCAAAAATAACTTCATTCATGAGTTTGCGTTGCGGTTTTGTTATCAATTTTGAAACATTATTGATGCTATCAACAATTCTTACTTTCCATTTGTTACGTTCTTTGCTATCATTTGTCATAAGGGTTCTCTTTTAATATCAATAGTTTACATTAAGACCATTATATCAAAAGTTGAACCCTGTTTCCACAATTAATCCATGTTTTTACTATGTTTTTCAATCACTTACAGGTTGATGTCTAAAAAAATGGGGAGAGGTTAGTAAAAAGGGTGTCTTTGCTTTTTTCTGCATATCGATTGACCATTT
>JALVEJ010000302.1 GCA_027031025.1 Flavobacteriales bacterium
ACCTGATAAAATAATTCAGGGGGTTCTTTTTTGATTTTGTGTTTTTTATATCCTATTTTATTGGTTATAAGCTTATATTTGCTTTGGTAAAATTTATTTAGGACACTATTGATTTATAAATAATAATTATATAAAATAAATATAAATATTTAAACAAAACAGATAAGGGGTTTTGCCACGGGAGATTCAATTGCTATATTTGCATTGGATACCAAAATTAAAGCAAATGAATAAATTATTTTTAATCCTAAGCATTACGATAATCAGCTTATCTTGCAATGAACAAACCAAAAATAAAAAAAATGATCTTGACCCCAAAATGGAACAAATAATTTTTCATTCTGCAAAAAGTTATTTTACACCATTAAAAGAAGTTGATTTTGATAAATTAACTCCTGAAAAAAAACAAATGATTGAGCTTGGTAAAAGATTGTTTTATGATAAAAGATTGTCCAACAAACAAAACCTAAATTGTGCTTCTTGCCACGATATGAAAAAATACGGAACAGACAATCTTCCTGTTTCTCCCGGTGATAACAATCAATTCGGAACCAGAAACACCCCAAGTGTTTTGAACGCCCACTTGCAATATGCACAATTTTGGGACACACGAGCAAGAACGGTTGAAGAACAAGCTTCCGGTCCGATATTTGGTGATTTTGAAATGAACATGCCTGATACCGCAACTCTCTTGAACAGACTTCAAGATGACGAGTATTATTCCAAAGCTTTCGCAGAATTATTTCCCAAATCCGATACTTCTTTAACAATCAAAACTATCACTTTTGCTATTGGAGCATTTGAAAGAACCCTTATCACTCCGGCACCAATAGATGATTATCTCAATGGAGATTTGAATGCGATTTCTACAAAAGCCAAATTGGGGATAAAGGCCTTTGTGGACAATGGGTGTATCCCTTGCCATTCGACAAGTACGGTCGGCGGTCAAATGGCACAGAAATTTGCCCTCTATGGATATTATTGGGATTATACCAATAGTCAATACATAGACAAAGGAAAGTTTTTAGCGACTCAAGACCCCAGTGACAAATTTGTTTTCAAAGTACCGCAATTGAGAAATGTAGAAAAAACTTCCCCGTATTTCCATGATGGAAGCGTAAAAACTCTTAGAGATGCTATTATCATAATGGGTAAGGCCGAAACAAATATCACGCTAAAGGATGAGGATGTCGATAACATTTTGGAATTTTTCAAAACTTTAACAGGAAAAATACCAAAGCATGCATATGAAAATTAAAAATCTAACTCAAAAATATTTTTCATAAAAAAACTTTAAAATATTTGTGATTAAATAATTTTAGTTTATCTTTGCACTCGCTTTTATAAAGGGCGATTAGCTCAGTTGGTTCAGAGCATCCCGCTGTACAGCGAGAGGGTCAGGAATCCAACAAAAATTGAAGTGTTGGGGCGATTAGCTCAGTTGGTTCAGAGCACCTGGTTTACACCCAGGGGGTCAGGAGTTCGAGTCTCTTATCGCCCACTTCTTTCTTGGCTTGCCGGTTTTTGGTAAGCCTTTTTTTTTACTTTTGTTTTCCAGTATCTTTTTTTCTTCCGGTCATTTAACTTGGGAGGGATGGCATCTTTCATCTTTTCA
>JALVEJ010000303.1 GCA_027031025.1 Flavobacteriales bacterium
GCAAAAGGGCTTACCAGCTTGCAAAAAAAGGAATACAGCCCCAGCTAAAGCCAAAAATCGTAAGCATTTACCAAATTCAGATTTTGGAAATAAAACTCCCATTTTTCAAAATAAAAGTCCACTGCAGCTCAGGCACATACATAAGAAGTTTGATCAAAGAGATAGGAGATAAGGCAGACTGCGGGGCTTACGTTTCGTATCTGAGGAGAACAAAAGTAGGAAAATTCTCTGTAGATAAAGCTTTAAAGCTAACAGAAATATTAATTATGACAGAAAAGGAGATATACAACCGTTTAATAAGTATGAAAGATGCTTTATATTTTCTGCCAGAATTAATATTAGATGATGGATTTGACAACAGATTTGTTAAAGGTCAAAGATTTGATGTAAAGATAGACATAAAAGGTCTTGTAAAGGTTCTAAACAAAAAAGGAGAATTGTTAGGAATAGGAGAAATAAAAAAGAATACCCTACTACAGCCTTTAAAAGTACTGATGTAAGAACCAGTAAATCAAAGAGGGTAAACAGATTTGTATAGAAAGGTTTATAATAATATCAAAAAATTTGGGAGAAAGGGTTGAAGGATTTTATATCAGTCAGACAGTTAGATGAAAAAAATTTTTTTCAGATATATGAACTTTTCAAAGATTATAAAAATAAATACAAAAGTGGTGAGACAAAATTATCGGATCTAAAGGGCTATTCTGTTCTACTTCCTTTTTTTGAAAGCTCAACAAGAACCAGAACATCTTTTGAACTTGCCGGCAAGATATTAGGAGCTGATACCATAAACATCTCAGGATCTTCAAGCTCTGTAAAAAAAGGGGAAACCCTTTACGACACAATTAAAACCCTTGAGGCTATGCAGTCAGATTTTATAGTTCTGAGACATTACATGTCCGGTGCCGCCCATATTGTAGCAAAACATGTAAGATCCAGGGTTATTAATGCAGGGGATGGATCTCATGAACATCCATCACAGGCTGTTTTAGACGCAATAACTATCCTTGAAAAAAAAGGAAAAATAGATGGTTTAAAAATAGCTATTATAGGAGATATTCTCCACAGCAGAGTTGCAAGATCTCAGATACATCTTTTTCATATGCTTGGGGCTCAAATTACAATATGTGGTCCCATGACAATGCTCCCAAGACATCTTGAACAGTTTAATATAGATTTTGTGTCAACAGACATAAATGAAACTTTAAAAGGAAAAGATGTTGCTATCTTTTTAAGAATTCAGCTTGAAAGACAAAAAAAGGTATTTTTTTCAACCCTTAATGAGTATTCTATAAGATACGGTCTCAATCAGGACAGGATAAATCTTCTTAAAGATGACGCTATAATCATGCATCCAGGGCCTGTAAATAGAGGCATTGAAATACAAAGTGAGCTTGTTTACGGTAATAGGAGTGTAATACTTGATCAGGTTGAAAACGGTCTTTTTACACGGATGGCTATTTATAGATTTTTATTAAATCAGTAATATTTGACTAATCCTTTCCTTGAATAAAAAATCAAACAGTGTTATATTTTTACTTCCAAAGACAGGAGGGGTAATGTGAAAAAAGACTTTTTGAATATTTCTGATCTAAGCAAGGAAGAGATTTTACAGATAATAAGATATGCGATAAAACTTAAAAAAGATAAATTCTCTGATCAGACTTTAAAGGGAAAATCTGTAGGTTTAATCTTTATGAAACCTTCAACAAGAACAAGACTTTCATTTGAGGTTGGCGTTTACCAGATGGGAGGACAGCCCCTTTACATTACTGGATCTTCGACACAGCTCAGTAGAGGAGAGGACATCAAAGATACCGCAAGGGTAATGACAAGGTATCTTGATGGTGTTGTTATAAGGACATACTCCCATAAAGAGATTGAACAGTTTGCAGAATATTTTGACAAGCCTGTGATAAATGCACTAACAGACTATCTTCACCCATGCCAGATACTTGCAGATCTTCAAACGATTTATGAAAAATTTGGAAAGATAGAAGGAATAAAAGTTGCCTTTGTAGGCGATGGGAACAATGTTGCAAACACATGGCTGATAGCGGGAGGAGTTGTTGGTTTTGACATTTCGGTTGCAACACCACCTGAATATGAGCCGTCAGGAAAAGCTGTGTTTGAGGCTTTTAAACATGCAGAAAAAACAGGGGCAAAAATAAATATAACCAACGATCCGGTGGAAGCTGTAAAAAATGCAGATGTTATATATACAGATGTATGGGTTAGCATGGGACAGGAAGGTGAAAAAGAAAAAAAGGAGAAATTCTCAGGTTTTCAGATAAATAAACAGCTTTTAAGACACGCATCAAAAGATGCTGTCATTATGCACTGTCTTCCAGCCCATAAAGGAGAAGAAATATCCGAGGAGATATTTGAGCAGTTTGCAGATGTGATATTTGATGAGGCAGAAAACAGACTTCATTCCCAAAAAGCGTTAATGAGCCTTTTATTCAAATAAAACAGGAGGATGATAATGGAGAAAAAAAGAGCAAAAACCGTTTACAGAAGACACGACAGAAACCCAATTCCCTTGATGGATCCGGAAAGAAGAAAACACACATTCAAAGAATTTATATTAGGTTTTGGACATACTGCTGCAAAGGATGAGTCCTTTAGATGTATACTGTGTAGAAAAGCTCCTTGTACTCCCTCATGTCCTGTAGAAAGTGAAATGGAAAAATGGATAGAAAAAATTCAACAGGATGACATCTGGGGAGCTTATAAAATACTAAGGGAAAAAAATCCATTTTCTACAGTTTGTGGAAGAGTTTGTCCCCAGGACAGGTTGTGTGAAAGTACTTGTGTTCTTACCTTTAAAGACAATGGACAGGCTGTTAGTATAGGAGGGTTAGAAAGATTTGTTGGGGATTCTGTAAGAATGTCAGGTATAGAATGGGTTGATGAAAAAGAACCGCCAACAGGAAAAAATGTTGCCATTATAGGAGCTGGACCAGCAGGGCTTTCCGCTGCTTACTTTCTTGCCAGAAAAGGACATTCTGTTACTATATATGAGGCTCTTCCATTTACAGGGGGAGTGATGAGGTATGGTATTCCGATGGCAAGGTTAGACAGGCATGCCCTTGACTTTGAGATAGATCTTATTAAAAAGCTTGGGGTTAGAATCAACACAGGCATTACAGTTGGTAAAGACATTCCGATAGAAACCCTTATGGAACAGTACGATGCCATATTTATAGCTGTTGGTTCAGGAAGAGGGAAAAAGATGGGAATTCCAGGTGAAGATCTAAAAGGCGTATATACAGCTATAGGTTTCCTGATGAAACTCAATGTAGGTCATGTTCATCCACTTCTTGCTCCGGAAGAAGATGTTGAACTTCCTAAGAACAAAAAGGTTTGTGTGGTTGGTGGTGGATTTACAGCTGTTGACTGTATGATTACCTCCATCAGGCTTGGAAATGAAACACACCTTGTTTACAGAAGAACAAGAGACACATCTTCTGCAAAAGATGAAGAATGGGATCACCTTGCAGAAGAAGGGGCTATATTCCACTGGCTCACCCAACCAATTGAGGTAATAGGAAACGAAAAAGGTGAGGTTGTAGGACTAAAATGTATAAAAATGGAGCTTGTTCCAGATGAGAAAGGAGGAAGACCGAGACCAAAACCTGTTGAAGGCTCAGAGCATATTATAGAGTGTGATGCTGTGATAATGGCTGTAGGACAGGGTTATAACGATGTTGCTTACAAAAACATTCCCGGTCTAAAAATAGATAAGTGGAACAACCTTTCAACAGTTGACAACAAATACAGAACAAATGTTGAAGGAATATTTGCAGGTGGAGATGTTGTAAATGGCGGTGATACAGTTGTTATGGCTGTAAGACATGGCAGAGATGCTGCACAATCTATACATGAATATCTAATGACAGGAAAGTGGGATTACGAAAAGGAAGAGTAGTAACTAAAAATACGGAAATACAGGGTGGAGGGTTATGAATATACAGGAGCTAATAAATAAATCACAGATTATTTTTGCCATTGATAGAGAGACAGGAAAAGTAATTTTCAGCATTGAATCAATTCCTGCCGATCTTAAAAGACTGATAGATTCATTAGGAAAGATGAATTTTAAAATAACTCAGATAGAGGCTGAAGGCTGGAATATGATCTCTAATAAATATATTTTTCGTCCACTACATATTGCAGGAATTGCTTCAAGTAAATATGCCTTACTTCAAGATGATACAACAACGGTCATAATAAAAACTCCTGAAAGATTAAAGACATTTTTTAATAATGTTAGAAACAGACCTTTAGAAGACCTGGTTTTAGGTAAATTTATTGAAGTGGCAGGTGTTATATCAGTATGTGGAGAGGAATACGATATAAAAGGTGATCTGAATGAGGAAGAGATAAAGCTGCTAAACAGTATAATTCACGCTAATGACAGCATCGCAGGGCTTACCGGAGAAATGCTATCTTTAATTTCTGGTATGATATGGTATCCATTAAAAGGTTGGTTTATGTCAGGAAAAGAGCATGCTATTGTTTCTATTTTCGGAAAATGGGTAATTATAAACAGTAAAATATTTGAAGAAATACTAATAGAGGGGGATTAACCCCTCTCTTATTAATCTGGGATGACTCTCATAAGGCATTCATCAGGGTTAACCTGATCCCCTTCCCTTACATACACCTCTTCAACAACACCACTGATCGGTGAATGTATTTCATTTTCCATCTTCATCGCTTCCACAATAAGAAGAACATCACCCTTTTTAACCTTATCCCCCGGAGAAACTTTAACAGAAACTACTTTTCCTGGCATAGGTGAACTTATATCTCCTACATCTACAGCTTTAGGTCTTTTTCCTGCAGGAACTCCCCCTTCATAAGGAAGGGTCTCCATTTTCTCTCCTACCTCTATCTCTCTTATAGGCTGAACGATTGTTTCTTCAAGCCTTCCGTCAACCCTTACAAAGTAGGGTGTTCCTCCTTCAACAGGACTGCCAACTCCTGCTATTTGAATATGATAGGTCTCTCCATGGAAGGTGATGTTAAACTCAATAGGTGCTTTAGTCATACAGGCTTCTTCCTCTGTAATCTCCTCGACTTCAGGGGGAAGAGCCTCACCTTTTTCATATTTTTCTCTCCACTCAAAGAACTCTTTTGCAACCTGAGGAAACAGGCAGTATGAAAGAATATCCTCTTCATTCCTTGCCCCTACTTTTCTTGCTTCAACAGAACATTTATCAAGCTCAGGTTCAAGAAGATCTGCAGGTCTTACCTCTATTGGTTTTTCATCACCAATTATCTTTTCCATTATTTCAGGTTTTATCGGAGCAGGAGGTCTTCCATAAAGACCTTTTACATAATCCTTAGTTTCTTTTGTTACAACTTTGTACCTTTCTCCCTGTAAAACATTCAAAAGAGCTTGAGTACCTACAATCTGGGATGTTGGAGTTACCAATGGAGGATAGCCAAGATCTTCCCTTACCCGTGCAACTTCTTCTTTAACTTCATCAAGCTTATCCAGTGCATCATTCTCTTTAAGCTGTGCAATAAAGTTTGACATCATACCGCCCGGGATCTGGTGGATCAACACCTGTGAGTCAGGCCATTTTTCAGCTGTGTCGTATTTTTTGTACTTTTTCCTTACTTCTTTCAGATATTCAGCTACCTCCTCAACTATGTCAAGGTCTATTTTTGTACCATATCCAAACTCTCTCAGAACATAGACCATAGTCTCATTAGGGGGATGTGCTGTAAGCCACGACCATGTGGAAACATCTGTATCAATAATGTCAGCACCGGCCTCAACAGCCTTTAATAATGTCATCTCTGCCATTGCTGCCGTTGATTGGGCATGCAGATGAACAGGAAGCTTTATTTCCTCTTTTAGCCTTCCGACAAGCTCATAAGCAACTTTAGGGGATAGTATTCCTGCCTGATCCTTTATTGATATTATATCTACCCCCATATCCCTAAGCTGTTTTGCTATTCCAACAAAGTAATCAACAGTGTGAACGGGGCTTATAGTGTAAGAAAGCACCCCTTTTACGATCTTCCCTTCCTCTTTTGCAACAGATATGGCAACCTCCATATTTCTTACATCATTTAGGGCATCAAATATTCTGAAAACATCAATACCATTTTCTGCCGCTTTTTTTACAAATGCTTCCACAACATCGTCAGCGTAATGTCTGTATCCTACAACATTTTGACCCCTCAAAAGCATCTCAAGTTTTGTATTTTTAGCAACATCTTTAATTTTCCTTAATCTTTCCCATGGATCTTCTTTTAAATATCTGAGACATACGTCAAATGTAGCACCACCCCATACCTCAAGAGACCAGAACCCTGCTTTATCAAGTTTTTCAGCAGCAGGAAGAAGGTCTTCTGTTCTTACCCTTGTTGCAAGTAAGCTTTGTTGACCATCCCTAAGGGTAACATCTGTAAACTCAACGGTTCTGCCCATATTTTTTCTCCCGGTTTTCTTTTTGATTGCTTCAACTAAAAAGACTTCCTATATTATACAATAATATGAAAATCATAAAAGCTTCGGTAAGGGGGAGAATAAGGTGATACTAATTTATGGTAAGGGAAAAACAGGAAGGGCGATCTCTAATTATATGGAGTATAGTTCAATACCTCACATAATCAGGGATGACAGCGATTTTAGAGAGGAAGACCTTAAAGAGGTTAATACCGTAATAGTTTCTCCAGGAATTCCTTTTTATCATAAGATATACAAACTTGCCAGGGCAAAAGGAATAGAAGTGATAGGAGATATTGAGTATGCTTATAGACTTTACAATGGATATCTGATCGGTATAACCGGAACTGATGGAAAAAGCACAACAACACACATCACAGGTCAGTTTCTCAGGGAGAAAAATCCTTTTGTAGGTGGCAACTATGGAAATCCTTTTATTAACGCCGTTAAAGAAAATAAAAAAATCGCTGTTCTTGAACTATCTTCATTCCAGTTATACTCAACGAAAACATTTAAACCAAATATAGCTGTACTTCTGAACATTGCCATAGATCATCTTGACTGGCATAAAAGAAGATCACATTACCTTTTATCAAAATATAAAGTTTTCAAAAGATTAGAAAAGCAGAATATAGCCGTTTTAAATTTTGATCAAGAAACTATAAGAAATATAAACACAAGAGCTAAAAAATACTTTTTTTCTATTGAAAGATTACCTTCCCAGTATGAAGGTATCTATTGTTGTGGAAATTCATTGATACTGAAAACATACAGAAATATAAATAAGATTGATATTTCAGGCTTTAAATTAAAGGGATTACACAATGTACAAAATCTTATGGCATCTGTTATAACAGCTTATATCTCCGGTATTCCTATTGAGGAGATAGAAAGAAAAATACCTCAGATAAAACCTCTTCCTTATAGAATACAGTATATAGGAACTATTAATGGAATTGAGTTTTACAACGATTCAAAATCAACTACAGTTCAATCTGTTATAAAGGCGGTAGAGAGTTTCCCAGATAAAAATATTCTTTTGATTTTAGGGGGTATTTACAAAGGCGGCAACTTTTCACCCTTAAAAAGTTATAAAAATATAAAAGGGATCTTTTTGATAGGCAAAGATAAAATGGTTGTTAAAAATATGTTGAAAGATAAGAATGTTTATCTTTTCAAAAATCTTGAAGAAGCGGTTAAGGTAGCATACCAAAAAGCCGAAAAAGGAGAAGTAATTCTTTTTTCCCCTGGATGTTCAAGTTTTGACATGTTCAGTAATTATATGGAAAGAGGGGAATGTTTTAATAAAATTGTGGAAAGTCTTAAGTAAATGATAAGAGATTTTTATTTTGATAGGACACTTGTAATCTGCTTCCTTATCTTAATTATTCTTGGGGTAATATTTGTATTCAGTGCAACTTCGGTACCATCCCTAATAAATAATAAAGACCCTTACTATTACCTGAAGAGAGAAATTTTATGGTCTGCTGTTTCAATCCTCTTTATGTTTGCCTTATATCTAATTCCAATAGATTTTTTAAAGAAAATCTCCTATCCTTTGGTGTTAATAACAATTTTCCTTCTTATTGCTGTTTTAATCATCCCTGCAGAAATTTCCGGTACATCTGTAAAAAGGTGGCTTGATTTAGGTATAGCAAGATTTCAACCATCAGAACTGGCAAAGCTTTCTACCGTTTTTTTTCTTGCTTATTATATTCACAGAAAAAAAAGTAATCCGGATTTTTTTAAAAGTTGGAACAGTCTATTGATCGCCTTTTCCATTCCTTCTATTATCATATTCCTAATTCTTATCCAGCCTCATAAAGGTGCAGCGGTTTTTATAGCGGTTCTTACCTTTTCAATTATCTTTAGTTCAGGATTTTCATGGAAAAAAGTTATGGTATTTCCAGCCTTGTTTTTTCCCCTCTTTGTATTTTTTGTAATAAGTTCGGAGTATGCTGAAAAAAGAATTCAGGCAATGATAAATCCTGTTGAAAACAGAACAGGCATAAGCTATCAGGTGTTCCAGTCTATTCTTTCATTTGTAAAGGGAGGACTAACAGGGGAAGGAATAGGTGGTGGAACACAAAAACTAAAATATCTACCAGAGATACACACAGATTACATATTTGCATTAATAGGAGAAGAGTTAGGATTTTTAGGGGCTGTTTTTGTTATACTTGTCTTTTTACTGATACTGTACAGAGGATTAAAGATAAGCCTTAACTTGGAAGATACATTTTCTCAGGTTTTGGGTATAGGAATAACCTACATGATAGTAATCCAGGCTTTCTTCCATATGGCTGTTAATACAAGTTTATTTCCCCCAACAGGTTTTACATTACCTTTTATAAGCTATGGAGGATCATCCCTACTTATTATGTCAGCCGCAGCAGGAATTTTACTTAGACTTTCAAAAGAGCCAAAGCAGACCATTTACAGAAGAGAGGTTGCATGAAGGTATTTATAGCAGGAGGAGGAACAGGAGGTCATTTTTACCCTGCTTACTCTGTTTCTGAAGAGTTGAAAAGCAGAGGTTTTCAGATTTATTATTTTGGAACTAATAAGGGAATAGAGGCAAAGCAAGAACTTCCCTCAGATAAAAAATTCCTTTTTCCCATAACAGGGGTAAGAGGTAAAAATCCTCTTAGAGCTTTCTTCTCAGCCAGTAAGCTTTTTAAAACATCACTCCAAATAGCAAAAATAATAAAGAAAGAAAGTCCCAACTTCTGTATATGTTTTGGAGGATACGCCTCACTTCCACTTGGTATTGCAAGCATAATTACGAGAACTCCACTTTTTATTCATGAACAGAACTCAATACCTTCTTATACAAATAGATTACTCTCTAAATTTGCAATTAAGATATTTATAACCTTTGAGTACTCAAAAAAATACTTTCCTGAAGAGAAGACGCTACTAACAGGAATTCCTGTCAGAAATTCAATTATTGATGATCTTTCCATTCCCAAGAAAAAGGCAAGAGAAATGTTAGGGATTGACAATAGACTTACGGTACTTGTCTTTGGTGGCAGTCAGGGATCAGTAAAACTTTCTGAATTAGCCTTAGAAGTTGCAAAGAAGATGCCAGAAATACAATTTATCCTTATAGGTGGTAAACATTTTAAAAAACCTGAAAAACTTCCTGAAAACCTTATTTACTACAGTTATTTTAACAGGATGGGACTTCTTTACTCAGTTTCTGACTTTGTGATTTCAAGATCAGGCGCATCATCAACTTACGAGATATTAACCGCAGGAAAGCCAGCTCTTTTTGTTCCTTTTCCTTATGCTGTTTCTGACCATCAGTATTATAACGTCAAATGGCTTGAAGAAAAAGGATTATGTATAGTGAAGAGGGAAGATGAGCTTGATGTAGAAAGGCTAAAGAATATAATAATAAATGAGTTAACTAAAGGTGAACAGGAAAAGATAAAAAAATTCGCGATAAAAAATCCCCAAAAGGTCATAGTAGACAGGATTTTAGATGAGATCAATAAAAAATGAAAAATTTGTTGATCTATCAAGGATGTGCACCATAAGGATAGGTGGAAGAGCAAAAAATGTTTACTTTCCATCTTCCCAAGATGAAATCAGATGGCTTTTAATAGAATCTCTTGAGAAAGATAAAAGATTTTTTCCTTTAGGAATAGGAAGTAATACAGTTTTTTCAGATGGAGTAATTGATCTGTTTTTTGTTTCTACAAGGTATTTAAAAAGATTTAATATAAAGCAAAAGGGCAAAAATTACTACATAGAGGCGGAATCTGGAGTTAGTTTCAAAACAATAACAGATATAGTGAAAAAATTAAATCTTGAAGGTTTTGAACATCTGTCCGGAATACCTGCAACAGTTGGTGGAGCTACAGTAATGAACGCAGGAGCTTATGGTACAGAAATTTCGGATATAATTGAGGAGGTTTATTGGTTTAATAAGGAAGGAAACCTTAGAATTTTGAAAAGGGATCAGATAAACTTTTCCTATAGAAAATCTCCATTTCAGAAGGAAGGTTTTGTTTACAAAGTAGTGTTAAAACTTAGTTCATCAAAAAAAGATATAAAATCCATTATAAAAAAACACCTTGAAGAAAGAAATAAAAAACAGCCACTTAATTACCCAACTGCCGGTTCAACATTCAAAAACCCCCCTAAGTATCCTGCAGGTTATTTATTAGAAAAGGTAGGACTTAAAGGATACAAGATTGGAAATGTTGCTTTTTCAGAAAAGCATGCAAACTTTTTGATAAATCTTGGAGGGGGAAAGTTTAAAGAGTTAAAGAAATTAATCGAAATAGCCGAAAGAAGAGTAGGGGAGATGTACCATATTAAGCTTGAGAAGGAAATTCAAATTGTTGAGTGATTTAAAGATCGCATTGGTATATGGAGGTAGTTCTTCGGAAAGAGAAATATCAATCAAAAGCGGAGAGGCTGTCAGAAGGTCTCTTGAAAGATTAAATCTAAATTTTAAAGTTTTAGATCCATTAGATCCAAAAATATTTGTAAAAGAACTTGTAGAGTACAATCCAGATGTTATTTTTAATCTTTTACACGGTAAATTTGGCGAAGATGGATCAATACAGGGTTTATTTGAAATTTTAAGATATAAATATACAGGGTCCCCTGTAAAGGCAAGTGCGATAGCTATGGATAAATCTCTAACAAAGGAAATAGCTGTTTTATCAGGAATAAAAACCCCAAAATGGATAACAGTAAACAGACCTGAAGACGCAAAAAATTGGGATATTTTCCCAGCAGTTGTTAAACCAAATCAGGAAGGATCTTCAATAGGTGTTTGTATAGTTCACACCAAAGATAAACTGTCAGAGAGTATAAAAAAAGCTCTTGAATTAGATAAAAGGGTTATTATTGAACAGTTTATTTCAGGAAGAGAGATAACAGTTAGCATTATTGATGGTAAAGTGCTTGAACCAATAGAAATCGTCGTTGAGGAAGGTTTTTATGATTTTAAAAACAAGTATTTATCTGATAAAACCAGATACATAGTCTCCCCTGATCTATCAATAGAAGAGAAAAAAAAATTAATCCAGGACAGCCTGAAAATATACAAAAAATTAGGATGTAGAGGTGCTGCAAGGATTGATTTTATACTAAAAGATGGAATTCCATACCTCCTTGAGATTAACACCATTCCTGGTATGACAGATCACAGCCTTTTACCTAAAGCAGCTGAAGCATCAGGGTTGGATTTTGATACTCTCGTTATTACCATAATAAAGGGGGCCCTAAATGAGTAAAAAAATAAAGATCATCATAGCCTCATTCTGGATACTGCTATGTGCCTTATTTGGTCTTTTTTCTCCAACGATACCTTTTGTCAAGGAGATATTTGAAATAAAAAAAGTTAATGTAAAAGGAACAGATAAATTTACTGAAAAAGACATTAGGAAAATATTTGAGAAACAAAACTGGTTTTTTATAGACAAAGATGAGATAAAAAAACAGCTAAAGGAATTTAACTTTGTAAAAGAAGTTGAAATAAACAGACTGTTTGTTGGTGAGGTTGATATTATAGTTTTAGAAAGACAGCCTTTCGCATACCTTTATTATAAAAAAAAGAGGTACATAATAGATGATGAAGGCGTAAAACTTGACCCTGCATACTACAAACTAAATAAAAAACAAAAAATTCCAGTGTTGATATATAATGATAAAACGCTGGATAAAAATAAATTAAAAAAGGTCAGATTGATTAAAGAAAGTTTTAAAGACCTGCTTAATATCAGGAAGTTTTATATCTACAAAAGTCAGATCGCATGTACTACACAAGATGGGAAGAACATTATATTCAGTATAGAGGATCTTGAGAAAAGCATACATAGAGCGAAAATTTTTATCAAGAAAGAAGGATTTAAACAGTTCAGTTATCTTAACTTTAGTTTTGAATCAATGGTTGTAGTGAGGAGATAAAGATGGGGAAAGAAAATATTATTGTTGCTTTAGACATTGGTACAGCAAAAATAACAACATTAATAGGTGATATTGATGAAACCGGACAACTCCATATAGTAGGATTTGGTGAGTCGATCTCAAAAGGTATAGAAAAAGGTATTGTTGTAAAACCAAATGATGTTATATCAGCAATAAGAAAATCTGTAGATGATGCTGAAAATATTGCAGGATCTAAAATAAGCGGTGTTATAGCTAATGTAAGCGGATATCACATAGAGTGTAGAAATGACACTGAAAAGATTGAGTTTGACACAAATCAAAAAGTAATAACACAGATGGATATTAGTCAGCTAATAGAAAAAGTTTCCTCTAAAATACAACCTCAAAAAGAGAATCTTGAAGTTATTCATATAATTCCAAAAAAATACATACTTGATGACGAAGACGAAGTTATAGATCCGATAGGTCTGGTCGCATCAAAAATTGAGGGAAAATTTCATATAGTTCTTGACAGGATAAATGCTTACACAAACCTGAGAAAAGTTATTGAAAGTGCAGGCTTAAGGGTTATTGATTTTATTGCAAATCCAATAGCATCTGCAACAGCTGTTTTGTTTCCTGAAGAAAAAGAGATGGGAATAGCTGTTTTGGATATAGGTGCAGGAACAACGGATATAGCAGTTTATAAAGACGGAAGTATAGAGTATATCAAATCCCTTCCTGTTGGTGGAAATCAGGTAACTATGGATATAGCCCATAGATTTAAAGTTTCCAAAGAAGAAGCGGAAAATCTTAAAATAGATTATGGGGCTGCAATACCTGAAGCCTCTCAGGGTGATATAATTGAAGTTTACCAAAGGGGAAGTGATGAACCAATACATATTGATCAGGGAGAGCTTATAGATACAGTTGAAGCAAGGTTATCTGAAATATTTGAGCTTACAAAGAAAACATTGGATGAGCTTGGTTATACAGGAAAGATTAATGGTGGTATAGTTTTAACAGGTGGTGTTGCCAACACTCCTTACATAAAAGAGCTTGCAGAAAGTATTTTTGGCATGGATGTTAGGGTGGGAAAACCTAAAGAGTATTCAGGATTTAGTGATAAACTTATGTTTCCCCAATATTCAACATCTATAGGTATGCTACATTTTGCAAAAAACAGAATTTCTGTCGCTAATTCTCATCCAGTCCATAATTCTACTGGTTTTGATTTATTAAAGGTTGGGAAATCTATTATTGACAAAATTAAAAGTATCTTTTAATCTACAGAGAAGTTTAGTAATGGGAAAATTATTGATTTATCAATCAAATATGTTAAAAAACATCTTTTTAATCACAGGAGGGTTCTATGATGGAAAACTTTAATTATAATGCTGAAAATCCATCTAAAATCAAAGTTTTTGGTATAGGTGGAGGGGGAAGTAATGCGGTAGCCAGAATGTTTCAGGAAGGTCTTCAGAATGTGGAGCTGTACATAGTAAATACTGATAAACAACACCTTGAATCACTTGACCAAATCCCAAACAAAATAGTGATAGGGGAAAATATTACGAAAGGTCTTGGTGCAGGAGCCAAGCCTCAAATAGGAGAAGAAGCTGCAAAGGAAAGTATAGATGCCATCAAGCAGGCTATGGAAGGTGCAGACATGGTCTTTATCGCAGCAGGGCTTGGAGGTGGAACAGGAACAGGAGCTTCTCCTGTAATAGCTCAGGCTGCAAAGGAGATGGGTATATTAACGGTTGCTGTCGTAACAAAGCCTTTTGATTTTGAAGGTCTGCAAAAGGCAAAGGTTGCAGAAGAAGGTTTAAAAAAACTGAAAGATGTAGTTGATACATACATTGTGATCCACAACCAGAAACTTGCAACCATCGCAGGGAAAAGATTTCTCTGGAGTGAAGCATTTAAACTTGTTGATAGCATTTTGTACAAAGCTGTTAGAGGAATAACAGACCTTATCCTTGTTCCGGGACTTATTAATGTTGATTTTGCAGATGTAAAAACAATAATGGAAAACGGTGGAAAAGCCCTTATAGGAGTAGGATCAGGAAGAGGAGAAAACAAGATAGAGGAAGCTGTTATATCTGCCACTACCTCTCCACTTCTTGAAGGAACTTCAATTCAGGGTTCAAAAAGACTTCTTATAAACATTGAAGTAAGCATGGATATTTCATATGCAGATGTTGAGGAAGCTATCGCCCAAATAAGGGAGGCTACACATCCAGAATCTCTTATTATATTTGGTGCATCATTAAATCCAAATGTTGAGGATGAGATGAGGATAACTGTTGTAGCAACCGACTTTGAGGGTGAGAAGCAGGACGATACCAAAAAAAAGAAGATTGAAAGAAGAATACCAAAAAGAACATTTTCCCAAACTGAAAAAGAAGAAGTAAGTGAGGAACCAAAAATTCCAGGAGGTTTAATTAACGAAATAGAGTATGAAGATCTTGATATACCTGCTTACATAAGAAAGAGGAAAGGTGAGATTAATTGAGTGTGGAGATTCACAACTCTAAATCAGATGGATTTTTAAGAAATTTGCAGATAATAAGTCTTGCAAATCTTCTTACAATATCAAGATTAATTATAACCCCTTTCCTTATATACACTATACTGAAAGATTACTACCTGATTTCAGGAATTCTTGTTATAGTGGCGGTTTTGTCAGACTGGCTTGACGGTATAATAGCAAGAAAAACAAATGATGTAACAAAACACGGCGAACTTTTAGATCCTGCGGTTGATAAAATCTTTACCATATCTGTTTTAGTAGCTTTTGTTGAGAAACATCTATTATCTACTTTTATTGTTTTTCTTGTTGTATTAAGAGAGATGATAATTACATGGTTTAGGAGCGTTATGGTTAATAGAGGAATAGTCATACCTGCCTCATTTTATGGCAAACTTAAAACTACATTTCAACTTATGGCTATCTTTCTTCTTTCTATCAATATAACCGAAATAGGGATTATTCTACTATGGCTTTCAATTATAATCGCTTATTACTCTGCTTTTGATTATCTTAAGTTATTTATAAAAAGTAAAGCTTGGGAGTAAGATGGAATTACTCTTTATTTTGCTAACATATTTTGTTGCATCAATACCTTTCGGTTTTATAGTTGGAAAACTTTCAGGAAAAGATATAACAAAAGAGGGAAGTGGAAATATAGGTGCTACCAATGTGGTCAGAACTATAGGAAAAAAAGCTGGTATTTTTGTACTGCTCCTGGATGCTTTAAAGGGGTTTATCCCTGTCTATATTTCAAAAATTTATTTTGATGATTTAATTGTTGCAGTTGTTGCTGTTGTTGCCGTTTTTGGACATTGTTATTCCATTTTCATGAAGTTTAAAGGGGGAAAAGGAGTTGCTACAGGCATAGGAGTATTAATTGCCCTTTCTCCAAAGGTTGCACTAATAACAATAACTTTATGGCTTGGAATATTTCTAACAACAGGTTATGTGTTCCTTGCCTCTGTAATATCAGCCTTTTTATCATGGATAATGATGACATACATTGAATCAAATTATTATTATACTATCGCAGCTTTAATATCCTCAATGATTATAGTTTATAAACACTCATCAAATATTGAAAGATTTTTAAAAGGAACAGAAAGTCGTTTTATATACAAATAATTATTTGTTCTTGCACATTCTTGATACTGATTCTACATCTTTAACAGAAGAGATTAGCTTAATTACCTTTCTTAGATGATCAAGATCTTTTACTGATATTTTCATATCTATTACAGCTTTTCCATCTCTTCTGGTTCTTATGTTTGCACCTGATATATTAGTTTTTGTGGAAGCTATTGCAGAAGACACTTCAGCAAGAAGACCAGGTTTATCCTTTGTAATTATCCGTAGGTATGCCGGATAGACAGAGTTATGGTTTTTCGTATTCCAAACAGCATTTATTCCTCTTTCTGGTTCTGTTTCAAGTATTTTTTGGATATTTTGACATTTCTTGTGGTGTATTGAAATCCCTTTACCCTTAACAATTATTCCTACTATTTCATCCCCTGGAATTGGGCAACAACATTTTGCTGTGGTTGAAAGGAGGTTTGAAATACCATCAACCTCAATTACCACATCCTTATCTGATATGGATTTATCCGAGTTTGAGGATTTTAATTTTGATGTATCTCCCCTTAAAAATCTTAAAATTTTGTTTGGGGAGATTTTACCTTCACCTACAGCGACAACAAAATCATCAAATGATTTAAAACTAAATCTTTCTAAAAGTTTTTTTCTTTCCTCCTCAGTTAGCTCCGAGGTTTTTTTCCCGATTTTTCTAATAAACTTATCAAGAAGTCTTTCTCCAAATTTTAAAAGTCTTTTTCTTTCAAGCTTTGTTAGATACTGTTTGATGTTTGTTTTAGCTTTTGAGGATACTACAAAGTTAAGCCAATCTCTGCTGGGTTTGTGATACTTTGCGGTTATTATCTCTACAACATCTCCATTTTTTAGTTTTGTATCAAGTGGAACAAGCTTTCCATTTACTTTTGCACCGGATGTTTTGTGACCAACCTGTGTATGGATTGCATAAGCAAAATCTACAGGGGTTGCTCCAAAAGGGAGTTTTATAAGATCACCTTTTGGTGTAAATACAAATATCTCTTCGTTTGATAAGTCCCCTTTAACAGATGATATTAGTTCTTTGGAACTATTTTCTTTAACAGATTCAAGTATATTCCGAAGCCATGTAAAGGAATTCAGGTCCTTATCTGTAAGGTATTTTCCTCCTTTATACCGCCAGTGAGCTGCTATTCCTTCCTCAGCTATTTTATGCATCTTTTTTGTTTTTATCTGTATTTCAACAAATTTTCCGCCAGAACCGACAACTGTTGTATGGAGTGCCTGATACATATTTGATTTTGGTAGGGAAATGTAGTCTTTGAACCTTCCGGGAACAGGAGACCATATAGAGTGTATTAATCCAAGTGTAAGATAACAATCTTTCACAGTATTCACTATTATCCTGATACCATAAATATCATAAACATCGCCAAGACTTATCCCTTTACGGAGAGTTTTTTCATAAATGCTGTATATATGTTTTGTTCTATACTGTATTTGGGCACTGATTTTATGATTTTTAAGTATTTCTTCAATCTTTGGGACTATTTCCTCTTTTAAAAATTTTTCCTGTTTGTTCTTAGACTCTGCTATGTAAGTTGTTATCTTTTTATAGGCTTCCGGGTTTGTATACATAAAGGATCTATCTTCAAGTTCGCTTTTGATTTTCCAAAGTCCCAGCCTGGCTGCAAGAGGAGCATATATATCAAGTGTTTCTTTTGCGATCCTTTTTCTTTTCTCTTCTGGAAGAGGCTCAAGGGTTCTTACATTATGAAGTCTATCTGCAAGTTTTACAAGGATAACTCTTATATCTTCTGCCATAGAGACTATCATTTTTCTGAAGTTCTCTGCTTCTGCTTCCTCTTTGCTCTGGAAGTTGTATTTTCCTATCTTTGTTACGCCATCTACTATTTTTGCTACGGTACCGCCGAATTTTTCTTCTATTTCTTCAAGGGTTGTTTCCGTGTCTTCCACAACGTCATGGAGAAGGGCGGCTATAATTGATGTTTTGTCTAATTTAAGATCTGCAAGCGTTTTTGCTGCTTCAATGGGATGAATGTAATAAGGTTCTCCTGATTTTCTAAGTTGGCCTTCATGCTTTTTGATAACAAACTCTACCGCTTCTTTTATCTCTTGTATATCATCTTTTTTAAGATAGCTAACCTTATGTAAAAGTTCATCTAATGGTTGTTTTTCAATTGTTTTTATCATTATAACAGCTCAAACAGTATTAATTTCTAATAATATAAATTACTTCGATTATTTCAAGGGTTAAATAACCGCCTCAAGCCAGTTTTCACCTAAATCTCCTATTATTTCAAGGGTTGGATCATGATTTTCCTTAAGATCTTTAAGTATAAGATATAGATCATCAATGTAGTCAGGAGATGCCAAAAAATCCAAAATTCCTTTTTTTCCACTTCTTGTTCTTGGTAGAGCTATTCTACCGTGTCCATCAACAACCATGGATATAAAATTAAGTTTTTCAGGATTAACTTTAACAACAAGGTTTATACTTTCTCTTGGAGGATTTTCAAGCATCTTGGCTATAATTTCGGAGAACATTCTAAGCACCTCTAAATCTTATCGAGAAGGTTAATAATTTCTTCAAAATCATCTTTTGTAATAGAATAACTATCATATTTTTCAATGTAGAAACCAATTTTTTCTTTTATTTTCCTTATCATTGTTCTATTTTCATCTGTTGAAACAAGATAAGCCTTATTTATGTTGTATAGGGCAGACTCAAGGTACTTTTTAGATAGTTCAGGGAGTATTTTATAGGTATACTTGGCTTTAGATACATACTCTTTGGAAAGGGCAACGTATAGATTTTCACGGGAAGAGATCTTTATCAATGGAGAAAGTGCCAGTTCAAGAGCCTGTTTAGATTTTTTATACTCCCCTGCTTTCAAATGATCTTTTGCAACACCGATTAAATATTTAGATTCAGATAAAGGATCATCAATCAGAGATATTTTTATCAAATCCTTTACTCTTCTTAGTTCTTCTTTGAGCTGATTGTTATTTCTTTTAGATGCTTTTTCCCTTAATACCTCAATTTTTCTTCTGATTTGTTCATAATTTTGAAGATTTGCAGATATTTCCTCTATTTGAACTTGCAAAACCCTTATGTCTGTTGAGTAATCCTCTGCAGGATAAAATTTTATTCTTTTGATTAGAGACTCTATCTGTCTTCCTACAATATATGAAGGGGAGTATTGATTGGCTTCATTTAGGAAAAAAAGAGATCCATCAAGAAAAGCATAGGTCTCCTTTTTTATTATTCTTTTTTTACTAAGAGATGAATAAGCATCAAGAACCAGATTTAAAGCTCGGATAGTATACACCTTAATATTGTAAACCTGGTTTTCTGTCAGACCCTCATTCAAAAAGGTTTCCTTAGATTTAGACGGTAAAAAAATCAGCAACAAAAAAATAAAATAAACAGGCATTCTTGTAAACATAATTCCTCCAGAAAACTTAAAAATATTATAACACCACAATAAATTAAACCGCTTTCCAAAAAAATAAAACAGTGTTTGATTTTTTTCTCTGGTTTGTTTATAATTTTTTTTCAATAATAACAAAAAACTATTAAAACAAAGGAGGAAAAGTATGGCAAAAGCCACTATTGTTTGGACGAAAATTGATGAGGCTCCTGCTCTCGCCACATATTCACTTCTCCCTATAATGAGGGCCTTTACAAAGGATGCTGATGTAGAAATTGAACTGAGGGATATTTCTCTGGCAGGAAGAATTCTTGCCCAATTTCCTGATATACTTCCTGAAGACAAGAGAGTTCCTGACGAACTTTCTTATCTTGGAGAGCTTGTGTGGAAACCTGAAGCAAATATTATGAAACTTCCTAACATCTCAGCATCAGTTCCACAGCTAAAAGAAGCTATTAAAGAGCTTCAGGAACAGGGATACCCACTTCCTGACTATCCAGATAACCCACAAACAGAAGAGGAAAAACAGATTAAAGAAAGATACGACAGATGTGTTGGATCGGTTGTTAATCCAGTGTTGAGACAGGGTAATTCAGACAGAAGACTTGCAAAAGTTGTTAAAGAGTATGCCAAGAAACACCCTCACAGATTAAGAGATGTTTCTCCCCACTCAAAATCCCATGTGGCACACATGAAAGAGGGGGATTTTTACCAGCACGAGCAGTCTGTCATTATAGACAAAGATACTAAGTTAAAGTACATCTTTGAGGATAAAAATGGAAATCAAACAGTTCTAAAAGAAGTTGAGGTCGGAAAAGGTGATGTTGTTGACGGAACATACATGAACAGAAAGAAGCTCAGAAAATACTTTGAAGATGTGATAAATGTTGCGAAAGAAGAAGACATACTTTTTTCTCTCCATGTAAAAGCCACAATGATGAGGGTGTCTGATCCGGTTATATTTGGAGATGCCATCAGAGTATACTACGCAAAACTTTTTGAAAAGCATGGAGATGTGTTAGATCAGCTTGGCTGGGATCCTAAATACGGAATGGCTGATC